>QMMZ01000008.1 GCA_003647525.1 Deltaproteobacteria bacterium
CGAACTTTCGGGCTGTGATTATATTATTTTTTCGTAGGGGCGATCCTTGTGATCGCCCCGATTAGGGCGAATACAAGATTCGCCCCTACTATGAAAAATGGAAATTCCTATACTATAAATTTACATTTTCAGGGGTTGAGGCGCACGCATGGCAAGGCGCGAGGAGGGCGAATAGCAGGGCTATTTAACCAACGAGCAACGCAGCCACGCGGGATGGATCGGCGCATCAAAATGTGAAGTTATTTTTGAGCGAGCCCTTAGTTCACAGTATCCGTTGTCGATTGAAAAAGACAGGTATAAAAATAGTAGCTGGTCTGATTTGAGAAAACAACTGACAGGTCAAAATCGAATAACAATTTCTATGCAGTGTCGAAATGATGCTGTTGTACATGTAAGAAAAAGCACACGGCCTGAGCCAAGACAACAGAAAATATATTCTGCTTTAGGTTTATGCCCTCATCCTGGCAGAACGATCAAGATAACTATAAACAAAATGAACAAAAGTAGTGCCATAACGAAGATTTTAAAAAATTAGCATGCTGTAATTAAAGGCTTTGTTTTTTTTATTCGAAAAGATGGGTTAAAGGATGACACTTCCGTTCCCCAAAACAGATCGGCAAAGATAGAATTTATTTCATCTTTGCCGATCTATGGGCTCGGTAAAAAATAACTTGGCATTTTTGCATCCCGACTTATTTTTGAGTGAACCCTTATTGAAAAGTTACTTGTTTATGAAAAATTCGGGTTAGAATTGAAGGCGCAATATTGCACCAACAGTTATAGTATCTCCGTCTATATCGTCTTCGATTTCATCAAAGTCCCATTTCTCGAAACGATAGTTGGCATTGATATCAAGAAAAATCGATGGAAGGATTTCAAGATCAATACCGGCACGTAAGATATAAAGTGGTTCATCGGCAAATTCTCCGTCTGAATAGTTAATGCCGATACCGGCACCAGCATATAGTCCTTTGCCTATTAAAATATAAGCCTGTGGCGAAAGAACAGATTTATCGGATCCTGCGTATCCCTCCTCCAAATATTCAGCGGCTACTTCAAACTTTAAGTATTCGGTGAGGAGATATTGGTATGAAGCAATAATTGCCAGTCCGTCTTCATCAATATTATCCTCATCGATATCATCGACGGTTACCCAGTAATGTGTACCAACGCCAATTCTATGAGAGCTGTCTGCCCATGAAACTTGTCCTAAGATAAAAAATAGTCCACAAAAAAGTGCAATTATAACCAATGTTTTTTTCATCAAATCCCCCATAGCTATTGTTTGAGTCTCATAAATTTAAATTTACTACATTAAAAGGGTGTTGAAAAGTAGGCTGTTATTGCCTGATTAAGGTTCCCCATCAAGCGTATTCGCCGTAATTTTTTTGCTTGGTTGTCCGGTTTTGCTCAACTCTCAAGTCTTGTTTGCCCCATCTTTATTCCTCAAATCCTGTAAGATTATGGAATTCCAGAGTTTTCCGAGCAATATAATACCATACAGATACCTATTACCGTTTTTTTCATCGCACCAATCTCCTTTCCTAAAAACATAGTTATTATCTTCAACTCTTGGCTACCTTTGGACTGATGTTATGTCAACCTATAGACTTTCAGATAAATAATTCCACTGTGTTATCAGTCGTCGACGTATAACTAATACGCCTTCCTCCTTCTAGCCTTGTGAAATTAATTATTTAAAAATTTATATCAAATTTTTTTATAAAAAACAAGATTTCATTTTCGACGGCAGGGCTAAAGCATGGTCAAGACTTTTTTTTGATTTTAGTCGAATTTACCTATCCATAGAACTGTTGTTTATCCTATAACTTACGCTGAGTTATTTGTTTTCATGAGAGCAAAGCTTATAAAACTTTTTACACGTATGTCAGGAGGGCCGTTACATTATAAGGCTCAAACGATATCAGACGGGACAAGTCGACTGGCATAGATTGCCGTGTCGGTATCAGTTTTTATAAGATCAGGCGATATTCGGATTTCGAATTTTGAAGTCCCCTTGAACACCTAATATTAAAGCTTTAGCACTGAGTTTGACGCTTCCCTGACAAACAGTGGTGATATTTGCATTTATAGATTGTATGTGGTAACTTCCAAAATCCTGGAAGTCTAAACAACGGTAAACTCTTATGTTAAACTAAGTTGAGCAATTTTTTGCGAAGAAATGTGCTACATCCCCCTTAATCCCCCTTCAAAGGGGGCAGTGTTATTCTTCAAAATTGGAATCGCTGGTAGGCATACCAATGGATATGCCGAGACTCTTCACAAATTTTGATGCGCAAGAGATTGGCGCAAGTCGAGTAAAAAATCGCTCAACTTAGGAACAGGGAATATTTATATGGAAGAGCCTACAAATAAGGATCAAGATGGTCTGTTAAAATCCAATAATGAATCGGAAGATACACAACGACCAAATATTATTACAATTATGTGCGCTCTGTATATCTTCGGGTCATTATTTACAATTATCGCACCTTTCAGTGAAGCAGCGTGGTCTATAGGCTTCTGGTATCCGCCATATTTAGCTTTTTCAGCAGTAATCAGCTTGATCTGCATATACGGCTTTTGGGAAATGAAGAAATGGTCGATAATGCTTTATCTGATATTTATTGCCGTTAATCAGTTAGTAATCCAGACTATGGGTTTGTGGACCCCTGCCTCGTTAATTATTCCGAGTGTTGTTGTGATAGTCGTTTTGTCAGAGTATCGTAAAATGAGTTAAACCGAGTATCTCAGAGTATCTGTTGTATTGATTTGGGACCAGCCGCCCTTCGATTGAATCAAGCCACCGCCAACTAATTCCGGCCGTCTGCCCTGATTAATTCCATTTTGAATCTGGTAGGAGGTGACTTCATAGTCACCCCCTCCATACAGAACGGCACATACCGGCCAGGTATACCGCTCTTCGATCAGCGACTGAATCTTAATTATAGTTCAGTCTTGTGAAATCGTTTAAAAAGATTAAACCCTGCCTTCTGAACCATTTGAGATTCAACACAAATCGGGCTTCTTTCCGACTTCAGCCTAACCAACCTGAACAGTTATATTTTTAGTCGTATCTTTATGGAATTCGCATGTGCATCAAGTCCTTCTATTTCAGCAAGGCGGATTATGTCTTTTGCTTCTCGTTTGAAGGCTTCTTTTGAATAATGAATTAGACTTGTCTTTTTGACAAAGTTATCTACAGAAAGAGCTGACGCAAATCTGGCTGCTCCTGCGGTAGGAAGCACATGGTTTGGGCCGGCTATATAGTCGCCGACAGGTTCGGGGGTATAATCTCCGATAAATATGGCACCGGCATTTTTGATCTTTCCGATATACTCAAATGGATTGTCTATGTGAAGCTCCAAGTGCTCCGGGGCAATCCTGTTTGCAAGTTCTATGCAGGTTGTGAGATCAGGCATAACTATAATTGCTCCGAAACTGTCAAGAGACTTTTCGGCTATGTCTTTTCTGTCCAGATATTTTAGCTGTTCTTCTACAGCTATATCAACAGCCTTTGCTGTTTCTTCGGAATTTGTTACAAGTATAGCGGATGCCATTGTATCATGTTCTGCCTGTGAAAGCAGATCAGCCGCTGTGAATTCCGGGTTTGCCGTGCTGTCTGCGATTATCAGTATTTCACTTGGGCCTGCTATCATGTCTATGCCGACTGTTCCTGAAACAATTTTTTTAGCCAGAGTAACATAAATATTTCCGGGTCCTACTATGACATCGGTTTTTGGAACTGTTTCCGTGCCATATGCCAGTGCACCAATCGCCCATGCGCTTCCAAGCTTGTAGATTGCATTGATTCCTACTTTTTTTGCTGCAACAAGAAGATGGGGATTTACAGTTCCGTCTTTTGTGGGCGGAGTTGCCATTGCTATATTTTTTACACCCGCTATTCCGGCCGGGATTGCACCCATAAGAACAGAAGAAACAAGGGGTGTCTTTCCTCCTTTTCCGCCAGGCACGTAAACTCCTGCCGAATCAACCGGGTTTACTATTTGTCCCAGAAAAGCACCGGGGCGATCTGTATTTATCCATGAATTGCATAATTGGTGTTTATGAAATGATTCGATATGAGCTATTGCTCTGTTTAAAGAGCGCGTAAATGTTTTTTTGACTTTATTCGCAGCAGCTTCAATTTCGTCGGATGTTACCCTGATCGATTTTATTGAAAGGCCTGGGGAGTCAAACTGATTTGCGTATTTAATAAGGGCATTGTCGCCGTTCTTTCTGACATCTTCAAGTATCTGCGAAACTTTAAGATAATCTTTTTCCTTAAAACCAAGCCCTCGATTTATAATAGATTCAACCCTTGCTTCGGCCGATTTTGAAGGGTACGTGTAAATTTTCATAAAAAATACCTTGTTTTGATTTTGGCGTTGTTAAAAATTAGGTCAATCTAAAATATAAGCCAACTGTTTGTCAATACTCGTGGAATACTCATTGACATATTTCTCTTTGTCTGTACAAATAAGATTCTTTGTAACACTTTAGCGCTTTAAAATATTGGAGAAAAACATTATGCAAAACAGAATTTATAATTTTAATGCAGGACCAGCAGCCCTTCCCCTGAGTGTTCTTGAAGAGATAAGGGATTCGTTTTTAAATTACAGCGGATCCGGAATGTCTGTTACCGAGATCAGCCACAGATCTAAATGGTTTGATGACATAATTAATGATGCAAAAGAAAGAATAGAGCGGATCTTAAAACTGGATGAAAAATTTCACGTGCTTTTCATTCAGGGAGGAGCCAGTATGCAGTTCTGCATGATTCCCATGAATTTTCTTAGTAAAGAAAATATCGCAGATTATGTTAATACAGGCACATGGTCAACTAAAGCAATAAAGGAAGCTGTAATTCTGGACAAAAAAGTAAATATCGTGGCATCTTCTGAAGACAGAGATTTTACATATATACCCCGCGATATCCAGTTCAGCAGCGACAGCGCTTATGTTCATATTACATCAAACAACACTATAAAGGGAACCCAGTGGGCATCTTTTCCCGATACCGGCAGTGTTCCGCTAATGGCTGATATGTCTTCTGATATAATGAGCAGATCTTTGGATATGAGCAAATTCGGCCTTATATATGCGGGAGCACAAAAAAATATCGGTCCTGCAGGGGTTTGCATGGTAATAATCCATGATGATATGCTGGAACTGGTGCAGGAAAATCTGCCTTCCATGCTGGACTATACAACTTACTCTTCCAAAAATTCAATGTATAATACCCCTCCGTGTTTTGCTGTTTATACTATTCAGCTTGTTATGAAATGGCTGGAAGAAGAAATCGGCGGACTGGAAAAGATGGAGGAGATAAACTGTAAAAAGGCTGAGTTATTATACGGTGTTATTGATTCAAGCGCCTTTTATAAAGGTACGGCAAAGACTGATAGCCGTTCACTTATGAATGTAACGTTTCGCCTTCCGAACGAAGATCTGGAAAAGCTGTTTGTTCAGGAAGCACTTGAAAACGGTATGGGTGGTCTTAAGGGGCACCGGTCGGTCGGAGGTTGCAGGGCATCTATATATAATGCCACAACTATAAAAGCGGTTGAGGCTTTGACTGACTTTATGAAGATGTTTGAGAAGAAAAAGGGATAAGTACGTAACGGTTTACAGTTCACGGTTCACGGTTTTTTCAATGAACTATGCAACGACTGAAGCATTTTAACCGTTAACTGAAAACTGTGAACCGTGAACTGTTACGTTTGTGCAGGGATCAGGATAAGAATTTTTTTAAAAATTGCCCTGTATAAGACTCGTTAATCTTTGCTATTTGTTCCGGAGTCCCGCATCCAATAACTTCTCCTCCTTCATCGCCGCCCTCAGGGCCAAGATCTATTATGTAGTCGGCTGACTTGATAACATCCATGTTGTGTTCGATTACAATAACTGTATTGCCTGCATCCACAAGTCTGTTAAGCACATTAAGAAGTTTCTGTATATCGTCGATATGAAGGCCGGTTGTAGGCTCGTCAAGTATATATATTGTTCTTCCGGTACCTTTTTTGCTGAGTTCGCGTGACAGCTTGACACGCTGGGCTTCTCCTCCCGATAGAGTTGTAGCCGGCTGGCCGAGATGGATGTAACCTATGCCCACGTCAACCAGTGTTTGCAGTTTTGATCGTATGTTGGTTATATTCTCAAAAAACTTAACAGACTGATTTACAGTCATATCGAGAACATCCGCTATATTTTTGCCCTTGTACCTGACTTCGAGAGTTTCGCGGTTGTATCTTTTCCCGTGACATACATCACATGCAACATAAACGTCCGGTAGAAAATGCATTTCTATCTTTATTATGCCATCACCATTACATGCCTCACATCTTCCGCCCTTAACATTGAAGCTGAAACGGCCCGGTTTGTACCCACGCATTCTTGCTTCAACTGTTCTTGAAAAAAGTTCTCTTATAAAAGTAAATACACCTGTATAAGTCACGGGATTGGAACGGGGCGTTCTCCCAATTGGAGACTGATCAATATTAACCACTTTATCGATTTGTTCGAGTCCAACTATATCTTTGAGCTTCCCTGACGGTATCCTGCTGCGATATATCCGCTGAGCAAGGGAGCGGTAAAGTGTTTCAAGGACAAGGGTGGATTTTCCGGAGCCGGATACACCTGTTATACAAATGAAACAGCCAAGGGGAAATCTTACATCAATATTCTTGAGATTGTTTTCAGAGGCTCCTTTGACTACTATCTCTTTTCCCTGAATTTTACGCCTTTTTGCCGGCACCTCAATTTTTTTACGCCGGGAAAGATACTGGCCGGTCAATGAATTTTTATCCTTTAGAAGTTTTTTGGGTGTGCCTGAAAATACTACATGCCCGCCGTTAATACCGGCCCCTGGTCCCATGTCTATTACATAATCAGAAGCCAGGATTGTCTCTTCATCGTGCTCTACAACGAGAATAGTATTTCCATAATTGCGCATTTGCATAAGTGTTTCAATAAGACGTTGATTATCCCTTTGATGAAGGCCAATGCTGGGCTCATCCAGAACATACAGAACTCCCGTTAATTTCGATCCGATCTGCGTTGCAAGACGTATTCTCTGGCTTTCTCCGCCTGAAAGAGTGTATGCTGATCTGGCAAGAGTAAGATATGACAGGCCCACATTGTCAAGAAAGCCAAGCCTTTCAATAATTTCTTTTAGAATTCTTTTAGCAATGATCTTTTTTTTGCCGAAAAGTTCAAGATTTTTTAAAAAACTATATGCTTTTGTTACAGTAAAAGCTGTTATCTCAGATATGGTAAGCCCGCCGACTTTTACGGAACTGCTTCCTTTATTTAGTTTTGTTCCCTGGCATTCCTGGCAGGGACGGAAACTCATATAGTGCTTAATTTCCTCTCTTGCCTGAAAAGAATCCGTCTCCAGGTAACGCCTTTCCAATTTTGGTATTATGCCTTCAAATGGTTTTCTGTAGTTAAAACGGCGATTGTTTCGTTCAAAATAAAAGGATATTTGTTCATCTCCTGATCCGTAAAGAAGAACTTTTTTAAAATTATCCGGCAGATCCTTATAGGGTGTATAGATATCAACGCCATAATGCATGGTCAAAGAATCTAAAAATTCAAAAAAATGAACTGAATTTCTGTTAGCCCACAAGATAACCGCGCCTTCTCTTAAAGATAATTCGGGATTAGGAATTATCTGGTCAGGGTCAAATACATTTGTTGAGCCAAGTCCATCACATTTCGGGCATGCACCTTGCGGAGAATTAAAGGAAAAACTGGCAGGTGTAAATTCAGGGTAGCTTATGCCGCAAGTTATGCATGCTGATTTTTCGTTGAAGATAACAGGGCTTTTACCTGAAACATCAACCATAGCTATGCCGTCTGACTGCGATACGGCCAGCTCTAAAGAATCTGCGAGCCTGTTTTTAATATTTTTTTTAACAATCAGGCGATCAACAACAACATCGATAGTATGCTTCTTGTTTTTATCAAGCTTATCAATATCCTCTATTTCAGATGTTTTGCCGTTGATACGTATGCGAGCAAAACCATCTCTTCTAAGACGTTTTAAGAGTTTTTCATGAGTTCCTTTCTGGCTGGCAACAAGAGGCGATAAAATAGTGATTCTGGTCCCTTCAGGCATTGACATGACTTTGTCCACGGTCTGGTCAAGCGTTTGCGAAGTAATGGGCTTTCCGCATTTATAACAGTGAGGCGTACCTGTTCTGGCAAACAAAAGACGAAGATAATCATAAATTTCAGTAACTGTGCCAACGGTTGACCTGGGGTTATGGCTGGCTGTTTTTTGTTCAATTGCAATGGCGGGCGAGAGGCCCTCAATCATGTCAACATCCGGTTTATCCAGGCGTTCCAGGAACTGACGCGCATAAGTAGAAAGAGATTCAACATACCTGCGTTGACCTTCGGCATAAAGAGTGTCAAAAGCAAGTGTTGATTTGCCCGAGCCTGACAAACCCGTTATAATAACTAATTTATTTCTGGGCAGTTCGACGTCTATATTTTTCAGATTATGCTGCCTGGCGCCATGTATTTTTATTTTTTCAGATTTCATAAATAGAATATTTGCAACCGTTTACAGTTGTCGGTTTACAGTTCACAGTTTTTTCAATGAACTATGCAACGACTAAAGCATTTTAACCGGTAACCGTTAACTGTTAACGCTATTTTTATATATAGCCTGTTCAGCAGCCATATTTATTGCTGCAACAAGGCTTCCTGGATCTGCTTTTCCGGTTCCTGCGATATCATAAGCAGTCCCATGGTCAACAGAAGTTCTAATTATCGGCAGCCCGAGAGTTGTATTAACTCCATCGGTAAAGTGCAGCAGCTTAAATGGGATAAGCCCCTGGTCATGATACATGCAGACAACAGCATCATAACGTCCGTTTGCGGCGTGATAAAACACGGTGTCAGGAGGGAAAGGGCCGGAAACATCAAACCCTTTCCTAATCGCTGAATCTATTGCCGGCAAAATAATTCTTTCTTCCTCATCTCCAAACATTCTTTCTTCCCCTGCATGAGGATTTAAGCCTGCTACAGCAATTCGGGGTTTTTTGAAACCAAAACTATAATGAAGAGCGTGCCATGTAATTTGTATGGTTTTAACAATTCGTTCTTTTGAAAGTTCGGCTGAAACATTTTTTAAGGGAATATGAATGGTTGCAAGAACCACGCGAAGTTTTTCGCCGGCAAGCATCATTGCAAAACTATCAGTTTTAGTGTGCTCTGCAAGGAGTTCTGTGTGACCACTGAACTTGCTGCCTGCCTTCCGCATGGCCGCCTTATTTATAGGGCATGTAACAATGGCACCGATACTTCCGCTGATTGCCATATCTATCGCAGTTGTTATGTATTTTATCATTGCAGTTCCTGTTTGAACTGTGGGTTTACCCCAGGATATTTTATCCTTATCAAGTTTGGATAAGCATAAAACATCAATCCGTCCGTATTTATATGCGCCTGAATCAGGCGTTTTAACATCTTTTATTTTAAGAGTGCTTGACGTGCTTTTTTTTGCAAGTTCCAGCACTCCTAAATCTCCTATTACGAGCGGTTTGCAGGTTTTATAAATTAAAGGGGATGAGAGAGCCTTGAGTATAATCTCAGGGCCGATACCAACAGGATCTCCCATGGTAATTCCAATAACGGGGCGATAATTATGCATTTATATGACCTTAAGTATTTTTTTTAATGACGGGTTTCAGCTTATTTACCGATGTGAAGATTTGTGAAAAAGCTATTAGCTATTAGCTGTTAGCTGTTAGCTATTAGCTGTTAGCTGAATGTGTTATCTGTTTGATTTTTTAAGCTAAAGGCTAATTGCTAAAAGCTAAGTTCTAAAAATCTTCGATTTGAGAATGGCATCCAACTGACGATAATTTTAGGTGTTTTGAGTTTTTGTCCAGCCACTAATTAAATTATGTTTAACTATATGATGATTTATAAGATATTTTATTCAACAGAGACACAAGCAATTTTTTTTGAAAATTAAAGATAATGGAAGCATTATCAAGCTTTTTGAATAGGATATTATTGTAAAAAATTATGCTGATAATGATGGATCTACATAAAATAGTTGAAGAAAAATCTCATTGCAAAAATGTTTGTATTTAGAAGCAGTTGTCTCTATGGTTAAAATATAGATTAATAAAAACAGATGACTATAAATTGTTAATAACTTTTTAACAAATAAGTGTAAAACATTATTCTTCAGGTTTGACAGAAAATTTCAGATAGCTTAATCAAGCCACTAAATTTTCACGCGGGTTTTACCAGAAATTTTCAAGTTCTTAAACAGATTCTTCTATATGTTTCAAAATCTTTTTTAAATTTCTGTTTGTATATTTTCCATAAGTTATATTTATCAAAAAAGCTATTGAAACCTTTCTAACCAATAATATTTCTTCCAAACAGTCTGATTTTTTATAGTTTGCAAAGTTGTTTCTTCTATTTTTAATATTATTAACCTTCTTTTTTTGGGATATGGATTGTAACGCTTTATGAAACAAATATGGGAACAAGTAAAATTATCGATTAAAAAACAGATTCCTGGACACAGTTACAGAATGTGGATTGAGCCTGTGGAGTTTATGGAATGCAAAGAAAACCGTATCGTACTTTCATGTGCAAATACTTTTTCAAAAAAACGTATTCTTGACCACTATGGTTCAATTATAAAAACAGAAATAAAAAAAACTTCCGGTAAAGCATATAATCTTGGTTTAGATGTTTCCTGCAAAACCTGTAAAAAAGAGAACTCAGGTTTTGAAAAGGATAATAGTATCCAGCTACCTTTGCCTGGGGTTAATGTGCGACCATGTAATAGCCGCCTATTAAGAAAAGATTTTACTTTTGATCAGTTCGTTGTCGGCAACAATAATGACTTTGCTTATTTAGCGGCACTTGACCTTGCTTCAAAAAAGAATTCGCAGCAAAATTCTTTATTTTTATTATCAAAGACCGGAATGGGAAAAAGCCATCTTTCTCAGGCTATTGGTCACCATATATTATCTCAATATCCAATGGAACGTGTATATTATATAACTGCAGAAGATTTTACCAATGAAATGGTTAATTCTTTTAGAACTGGTTCAATTGATAAATTCAAGCAAAAATACAGGAATGAATGTGACGTATTACTTCTTGAAGATGTGCATTGTTTAACTGGAAAGGAGCGTACACAGATCGAGCTGGCTTTTATTCTTGATTATCTTTTTGAGGCAGATAAGAAAATAATTTTTTCAAGCTGTTGCCTTCCTTCCGACATTCCTAAGCTTGATGCAAAGCTGATGTCTCGGTTTTCATACGGTCTTATTTCAAATATTGGCTCTCCTGGTTTCAGGACAAGAGTCAAAATATTACAGAAAAAATCGAAAAATAATGGGCATAATTTACCTGAGGAAGTAATCAAATATTTAGCCAGTGAACTGACAGCGGATGTCAGGCAGCTTGAGAGCGGACTTATAGGAGTTACAGCCAAGTCATCAATTCTTGGAGTGCCGATCGACCTTGATCTTGCGGAAAGTGTAACCCAGAATATAGTCAAGCAACGTAAAAATATTACAATAGATGTCATTAAGAAACTTGTTTGCAAGCATTTCAATATCAGCATAAAAGATATTATTTCGAGTTCCCGAAAACAAAACTTTGTTCGTCCAAGACAAATAGCAATTTATCTTTCAAGGAGATATACGGATTCACCTCTTCAGACAATTGGTAAAAGTTTCAACAGATATCATGCTACAGCCCTTCATTCCATTGGTATCGTTGAACGAGGGCTAAAAGAAAAAGGAGCTTTGCAGAGACAGGTGGAAATTCTTAGAAAGAAACTTGAATCAAACAAATTCTGACCGAGCCCTAACTATTGCCTGAACGAAACCTCAAAACACCTGAGGTTACAGTTAGTTGGATGCTATTTTCAAATCGAAGTTTTTTAGCAGTTGGCCTTTAGCTAAGAGCTAACCGCTAATGGCTAATGATAATACATCCAGCTAACCGCTAACAGCTAATGGCTAATGGCTTTTTCACAAATCTTCACATCGACCTGGCTAACTTTCAATGGCACTTGGTGATAAAACTTTCAAAAAGCTTAAAGATATAGCAGGCAAGTCTAATTGCAGCAGAGCTATGGAAGATCTTGTATGCTATGCTTATGATGCAACTGCGCAGACTTATCTGCCTGACGCAGTCCTGTTCCCGCAAAATGCCCTGGAAATTTCTGCTATTCTAAAGCTCGCCAATAAAGATAGTTTTTTTGTTATCCCAAGAGGGGCCGGTTCCGGGATGTCAGGAGGATCTCTTGCCGTAAGGGGGGGGGTTATCCTTGCCATGACCCGCTTTAACCGTATTCTAAAAATAGATAAGGAAAATCTTATTGCCAGTGTTGAGCCGGGTGTTGTTACAGGCCGTTTTCATGAAGCTGTTGAAAAGGAAAATCTTTTTTATCCCCCGGATCCTTCGAGTTCTGAATTTTGCACTCTGGGCGGTAACCTGGCAGAATGTGCGGGAGGCCCGCGTGCAGTTAAATATGGGGTTACCCGTGATTACGTGCTTGGAATAGAAGCAGTTCTTCCAACTGGAGAAATTATAAATACCGGAGTAAGTACAGCCAAGGGGGTAGTAGGATATGACCTGACCCGGCTTCTTGTTGGATCAGAAGGGACGCTGGGAGTAATTACGCGTATGACTCTCAGGCTTTTACCACTTCCCGAGGCAGTCAGTACTATGACCGCTGTTTTTAATAATATGGAAACCGCTGCAAAGGCGGTTTCAGTGATCATTCAATACGGCATAATACCGCGGACCATAGAATATATGGATAATGCTTCAATTAGATGTGTTGAAGAGTATCTTAATATGGGACTGCCTGTTAATTTTGAGGCATTGCTTTTAATTGATGTCGATGGAAAAGAGAAAGAGGTTGAAATTACAATAAATCAGATAGAAGAACTTTGTATTTCTCAGGGGGCTGCGAGTGTGGAAAAAGCCAGGACTAAAGAGGATGCCGCTAAACTCTGGAAAGCTCGAAAGGCGATCTCACCGGCTTTGTTTAGATATGGCCGGGATAAGATTAATGAGGATATTGTAGTTCCCAGAAACAAGATACCTGATATGGTAAAAAAAATAGATGGATTAAGAAAAAAAACAGGACTTGTTATGGTGAGTTTCGGCCATGCCGGCGACGGAAATATTCATTTTAATATAATGCTTGATAAAAAGAATAAAGCAGAGCTTAAAAAGGCAGAAGCCGCGGTTGAAGCTCTGTTTGGATATACACTCGAACTGGGCGGAACTATTTCAGGCGAACATGGTGTCGGTATAACCAAGTCGCCTTATATTCAAAAAGAGATAGGGGCTGTTGAGCTCGGCCTTATGAAAAAAATAAAAAAAATTTTTGACCCGAACAGTGTATTAAATCCCGGTAAAATTTTTCCTTAGGAACATTTTTTCAAGCCTATTGCATTTTTATGGATAGAGCATCTGAAGATACAAGGTCATTCAATATTTCCAGTCTGATATTTTGATCACATTCTATAGAGCAACGCAATCTTAGTGAACAATATTTTTTACATATAGTATCATTGATATCAAAATTGCCAAAACATCCCAAATAATCATCAAAAGACATATTATTAGCTATCTTTTTTTTCATACGTTGTTTCTTAGCTCCAGTAAATTAAGCATCTCATCATGAATTTTTCCGTTACTAGCCAGAATTTCCTTTTTGTCGATCGTAAACAGCTTGTTCGAAAAATCTGTTATAACAGCCCCTGCTTCACTTGCGATCAGCACGCCTGCAGATGTATCCCAGGATTTCAGATTTTGTTCCCAGAAGGCATCGAATCGTCCGCAAGCCACAAAACAAAGATCAAGCGCTGCTGATCCTAACCTTCTAACACCCTGGGATGCTTTTAGGCAATTAGAAAAGCGGATCATTAAGGAGTCGATAATGTTTTTAAAATCATAAGGAAAACCGGTTACAAGCAGGCTTTCTAAAACCGATTTTGAGCCTGAAACTTTTATTGACCTGCAATTTAATTCAGCTCCTTTTCCCTTTACAGCAGTAAAAAGTTCTTCTGTTGCCGGATTAAAGACAATGCCGAGAACTATATTTCCTTGCAAGGCAAAAGCTATGGATATAGAAAACATACTGAGCTGATGAGTAAAGTTTGTTGTTCCGTCGAGAGGATCAACAATCCACTCATAATCAGCTTTGCCTTTATTAAAACCGCTTTCTTCGGCTAGTATGGAATGATCTGGAAATGTATTTAATATTGTCTCAATTATTACTTTTTCTGATCCAATGTCAGCTTCTGTAACAAGATCAATGTCACCTTTTTTGTTAATACCGGATAACTTGCCAAGACAGGACCGAAGAATTATTCCGCCTTTATAAGCAGCAGCAATACCGACTCTTTTTACAAGTTCCAGATCCATAAGCTGAATAAAATACAATTATTTTTCTTTAGAAGTCAACCTAATAAAATTTTCTTAAGATGCAGTATTGCATTTTCCATTTTTTCAATAAGCGAAATCAAGGTTGATTTGTTAATAGCCGATATGGGGGTTCCATCAAGCTCAATGCTGAGCCTGTTAATAGTTTTCCTGTCAACGAGATCCTGTTTGTTCAGAACGCGAATTAATGGGATATTGTGCAGATTTAAGTCTGATAGTATTCTTTCGACAGATTTGATCTGATCTTTAAAACGCGGACCGCTTATATCTATCACATGCAGCAGGAGGTTGGCACTCTCAAGTTCTTCAAGAGTTGAGCGAAAAGCAACCACAAGCTCTTTTGGCAGATCTTTAATGAATCCTACCGTGTCTGTAATTATTACTTCAGTATCCCTGGGAAATTTAAGACGTCTGCTGGAAGGATCCAGGGTAGCAAAAAACCGGCTTTCAGCTAAAACATTGCTTTTTGTAAGTGTGTTTAACAGGGTTGATTTCCCGGAATTGGTGTAGCCTATAATCGAAATAACAGGCAATCCTTTTTTGCTGCGCTTTGCCTTTTGATGCTTACGCTGTTTTTTTACATTTAATAAAGCCCTCTCAAGCCGTGCTATATTGTCGCGTACACGCCTTCTATTTATTTCCAGCTTGGTCTCGCCAGGACCACGGCCACCAATACCTCCGGTCAAACGTGACATGGCGGTATTTTTTGTAATAAGTCTTGGAAGCAGATATTTAAGTTGAGCAAGCTCAACCTGAATTTTTCCTTCTTTTGTTTGAGCTCGTTGAGCAAAAATATCCAGAATAAGCTGTGTCCTGTCTATGATCTTTAAATCTATATTATCTGTAATGGAGCGAATTTGCGACGGGTTCAATTCCTGATCGAATATTAAAAGTGTTGCTCCCTTCTGAAGTGTTTGTATAGTGAGTTCCTGGAGTTTGCCGGGACCAAGGAGAAATCTTGAATTAGCCCTTTTGCGTTGTTGAAGCACTGTGCCGGCCACTTCAATACCACTTGAGGAAGCAAGCTCTTTCAGCTCTTCTAAAGAGTCCATTGCACTGCGCCTGGGAGCAGTTGTCACACTTACGATAAGGGCTCTTTCTTTGTCTTGATTTGCTTTATATAAGGATCCTGCATGGCTGAGTTCAGATTCAAGAGCCTGTATAAGTTCAACACATCCAATATCAAGCTGATTGAGATTAAGCGGTCCCAACATCTGATAAAGCTTTCCATCTTTACTGGTCGGAAGAATATGGCTTGCATGAACTTGATATGGAAAACCATCTTCAGTTATTGTAATTGCAGCCATAAGATCCAGTCTTAAAAAGACCAGGTCGTTAAAATCATCGTTTGTTAAAAATTCCTTTTTTAGATGAGTGTGTATACACCTCAGGCCCCTCAGACGACCAGGACCAGCCCTGTATTCACTTGTATCAGGTATGACTATTCTATGGTGGCTCCCTACAATTACAAAGGCTATCCTGCCTCGCCGATTGACAAGAAGACCTATCTGGCGGCGCATTTCATGGGAAAGCCTGCTGATATCAGCCGCAAGTTCGGGTGTGATGAGGAAGTTATCGGGGATACGGCGCCGGTAGAGATTTTCAAGGCTTCGAATTTGATTTGCCTTTAAGCCGGATATATTTCCGAAAAGCCGTTTCATGCCAGGCTATTTCTATTTTTCAAATGCAAGATTTTCAAAACGCGTATAACTGTCTAAAAACGTTAATGTTGCCTCTCCTGTAGGGCCGTTTCTATTCTTTCTAAGCAGAATATCAGCCATACCTTTTTTTGGATTGTTTTCATCGCTGTTGTATATTTCGTCTCTGTATATAAAAGCGACTACATCTGCATCCTGTTCAAGGGCTCCGGATTCTCTCAGGTCTGAGAGTCTTGGCTGCTTGTCATTTCGTTGCTCAAGCATTCTGTTGAGCTGAGATAAAGCCATTACAGGAATGTCAAGTTCTTTGGCCAAAGCTTTTAGAGATCTTGATATTTCGGAGATTTCAAGATCTCGACGTTCAGCAGACATACGGCCTTTCATAAGCTGGAGATAATCAATAATGACAAGGCCTATATCTTTTTCCATTTTTAATCTACGGGCCTTTGCTCGTATTTCCATAGCTGATATATCTGGAGTATCGTCAATAAAAATAGAAGTGTCAGACAGGACACCGGCGGCATCTGTCAGTTTACGCCAGTCTTCCATGCTGAAAAACCCCCCTCTTAAACGAGATGAATCAATTCTCGCTTCAGAACAGAGCAGACGCATTGACAATTGTTCTTTTGACATTTCAAGGGAAAATATAGCTACAGGTATATTTGCATCAACTGCGGCGTTCCTGGCAATATTAAGGGCCAGGGCTGTTTTTCCCATACTCGGGCGTGCGGCAAGAATTATAAGTTCTGATTGCTGCAGACCCGATGTAAGATTATCAAGGCGGGTAAACCCTGTTGGAACGCCAGTTACCAAGGCCTTATTGCCCTGTCTCTCTTCAAGGGTTTCAATATTGCCATCAATTATTTCGCTTATACG
>QMMZ01000009.1 GCA_003647525.1 Deltaproteobacteria bacterium
AGTTTTTCGCCGTGAGCCACCGCTGCATCACATGAAAAAAAAAGCCCTCCATCTGAAAAAGAATCAGGGGTCACATTTAAAATGCCCATAATACACGTACGATTACCAAGCAAAAGGCTGTGACAACCCCATGAAAGTTTATATGATTTCATCTTATGAAAGCTCAATATCCGCTCGCATGGAACGAATTAAATCATCAAGCTCATCTCCCTTGACAGTTTCCTTCTCAAGCAAAAGTTCTGCCAACTTATGGAGGATATCTATATTCTCATTCAGAATTTTCTTTGCACGTTTGTATGAAGCCTTTATCAGAATAGTTACTTCTTCATCAATTTTTCTGGCTGTTTCTTCGGAATAATCTCTTGGGTGTGATATTTCACGACCAAGAAAAATCTGCTCTTCACTCTTGCCATATGAAAGCGGCCCCAACTCTTCACTCATGCCCCATGACCGCACCATTTGCAGGGCAATAGCCGTCGCCTGTTTGATATCGTTGGCTGCGCCTGTGCTTATACGGTTAAAAATAATATCTTCTGCAACTCTTCCTCCAAAGGAAACCGTCAACTCGTTTTCCAACTGATCCTTAAATTTAAAAGCTCTCTCTTCTGGTAAAAACCAGGTAATACCTGCAGCACGTCCCCTTGGAATAATTGTAATTTTGTTAACCGGATCCGCTCCCGGCAGGAAACGAGATACAAGAGCATGGCCGCCTTCGTGATATGCTGTGACTTTTCTGTCTTCCTCCCTGACTACTTTAGATTTGCGCTCAAGTCCCATACATACCTTGTCTTTTGCATCTTCAAAGTCGGCCATATCAACCTTCTCTTTATTTCTTTTAGCGCCAAGCAGAGCAGCTTCATTGACAAGGTTTTCCAGATCGGCTCCGGAAAATCCCGGTGTTCCTTTTGAAAGAATAATTGGGGACACATCGGATGCAATTGGTGTTTTCTTCATGTGAACCTTAAGAATTTCTTCACGGCCTTTAATATCTGGAAGTGAAACAACGACCTGTCGGTCAAAACGGCCGGGACGCAATAGAGCAGGATCAAGAACATCAGGCCTGTTTGTAGCGGATATTAATATGACGCCTTCGTTTGATTCAAATCCATCCATCTCAACCAGAAGTTGATTTAAAGTCTGTTCTCTTTCGTCATGTCCTCCACCGAGACCAGCTCCTCTGTGCCTTCCAACGGCATCTAGCTCATCAATAAAGATAATGCACGGAGCGTTCTTTTTACCCTGGACAAAAAGATCTCTTACACGCGATGCCCCAACCCCGACAAACATCTCAACAAAATCAGAACCGCTTATACTAAAAAAAGGCACCCCGGCTTCGCCGGCAATAGCTCGCGCCAAAAGAGTTTTTCCTGTTCCCGGCGGTCCCATAAGAAGAACCCCTTTAGGTATTCGTCCTCCAAGACGTGTAAACTTCTTGGGTTCTCTGAGAAAATCAATAATTTCTCCCAATTCTTCCTTTGCTTCATCGATTCCGGCAACATCTTCAAAGGTTACTTTAGGAGCCTGGTCTGATTGAAGACGAGCACGACTCTTCCCAAATGAAAGCGCCTTGCCGCCACCAGCCTGCATTTGACGCATAAAAAATATCCAAACTCCTATGAGTACAATCATAGGAAGCCATGAAACAAGAAGAGAGATATACCAGGGTGACTCTGATGCTGGTTTTGCATTAATGGCTACGCCCTTTTGCCTGAGTATCTTGATAAGATCGCTGTCCTGAGGCGCAAACACTTTAAAACGATTACGGTTTATATCTGTTACAAAGAGTTCATGGCCTTGAATAACGACTCCTTCAATTCGCTCTTCATCAACCATTGCAAGAAATTCTGTATAGCTAATCTTTCCTTCAGACAATTGCTGCTGATTAAAAAGATTATAAAGCATTATCATCATCAGCGTAATGACAAGCCATAAAGCAATGTTTTTATAAAATGGGTTCAAAAGTTATTCCCTCCAAAAATTTATTTTTGACCAAGCCCTAAGCGTTCTCTCATATTAATCATAATTGTATATTAGGCAAGAGAAACTTCTATTTTAAGTATATTTCTTGTTGATTGTTTTACTTTAAAAAAATCATCTATTCTGTAGCCAACAACCCACATTATTTTTTTACGACTAAGCAGTATCGGGCATTTAGCTCGCTGAGCTCTTGTAACCTTATTATTAATAAAATATTTTTTTACCTTCTGTGTCCCTGACATGCCAAATGGTTGAAACCTGTCACCAGGTCGAAAGTTTCTTAAAACCAAAGGAAAGTCAAGATTATCCATATCAAAAAAAGCAACATTATGTCCAGCGCGATGGATATCTGACAAATTTTCAATGTCAATCCTGGAAAATTCAATATTTAAACCAACTTCCTTAATTAATAAGGATTTGGGAAATATCTCTTCTTTGAAGCCGGCTTCAGGTTTTAATATCCTGTATTCAAATGAAAGTTTATTCTCATCGCTTAATTTCTTATCCAGGTCACGCAACACCCTTTTTCCCCTTGAAAAGGAAACAGTATCCCCATCTCGTTTAATCCAAATACGATCGGGAAGGTCGATATGGCCAAAAGCATGTCCGCTATTTAAAAGGGAACTAACAGAATCTATGTGCGAAAAGTTAATGCGCCTCAAATTTCCTTTTATTTCCGCAATTGCTTTTCTTATAACTCTCCTCTGGGCCGCAATATGCAATTCATTAATTAAAGAGATTGAAAGGGTAACTGAATTATTCTCAGCAGCTAAAAGAACTTTATTGAATATGGAATTTATTAAATCATCTATCCATTCCTCTTCAGATCTTATAATTGATGCAAAACGGTTAATAGTTTCCACTATCCTTTTATTATAAGAAGATTTTAAGTGTGGTATTAAATGATGACGGATTCTGTTCCGAAGGTATCTCTGGTCATTATTAGACTTATCTACAACAAACTTTAATTCATTAACCGCCAGGAATTCAAGTATTTCAGATTTGGTTAATTTTATTAAAGGACGAATAATTTCTCCATTCCTTACCGGTGGTATTCCTGAAATACCAACGGGACCGCTTCCCCGCAATAAATTCATTATTACAAGCTCTGCATTATCATCAGCATTATGACCGAGAGCAATCTTGTTGAACATGTATTTCTCTGCGATACTTTCAAAAAATCTGTAGCGAACAATTCTTGCTGCTTCTTCAAAAGACAACTTTTTTTCATATCGATATTTACGAACGTCTTCCTTTTTAATATAACAAGGCAAATCAAGTATACGTGCAAGAGATGCAACAAACTCAGCATCATCGTCCGAATCTTTTTGCCTGAGACAGTGATTTAAGTGAGCAACACCGACTCTAAGGGAAAATCGTTGGGTCAATGAGAGTATAATATGAAGCAGAGTTACAGAATCAGGCCCGCCTGACACACCAACCAGAACTGAATCCCCTGTCCCGATCATACTGTGAGCCTCAATGGTTGCCTCTACAGTTTTTATCAACTTATTTTTGTACTTCCCAATTTCCAATTTCTATTTTAATCTCTCCCCAATTTCTACTTTCCAATTTCAAGCCGTGAACGATTACATAAAAAGTTATATAAGCTTAATATAACACATAATTAGCATTTTTCAAATTATTATAATTGTTTGCCCTTGAAAAAATTATTTTATGAATTATTTTATACAAATGGTTGTGCTAGGCGGGGAGCTAGCGGTGCCCTATTCCCGAAATCCGCTTAATGCGGGGTTGAATTCCCTCTAAAGGGTTTTATCCTGGACGTTTTCGAGTCATCCTGACCGGTCGCTGCGCAACAGACACTCACGAACCTCGTCAGATCCGGAAGGAAGCAGCGATAAGTGATACAGTCTGTGTCGTGGATTGATCCCGGTTGAGTTTTGGCTTAAATGTTTCAGAAAAAGATTCAATAGAGGGTGCACAACCATACAACCAGCCCTTTCAATAAACACCTTGACATTCTTACATATAGCATTATTTTTTGTTCAAACTTCCGGCCCTGAAAAAGTATGAAAACAACATATAAACTTTCAGATAATTAATTTCACAAGGCCAGAAGGAGGAAGGCGCATTATAGTTATACGTCGACGACTGATAACACAGTGAAATTATTTATATGAAAGTCTATAGGAGCAACTATATCTGATGAGCGACCATAAAAAGAAAATACAAAAAAAAGCTGAAACTGATAAGCACGGTACAGATAATAAAATATCCACAAAAAAAAATTTAGACAAAGAAAAAAAAGGCGAGACCGCTGATCCTTTAAAGGAGATGGAAACAAAGATCAAATCCTTAGAGGAGGAGGTCAAAGAAACATATGATCGCTTCTTAAGAGTTTCCGCTGAATTCGAAAATTACAAAAAACGATCTGCTCGCGAAATGTCTGAGTTCAAAAAGTTTGCAAATGAATCCTTAATTAAGGAATTGCTTTTAGTTGTTGACAATATGGAACGGGCAATAAGTTCGTCAAAAGATGAAGGGAACTCAAATAATGCTTTGGTTGAAGGGATTGATATGACCCTTAAAGAATTACTTAAAATTTTTGAAAAATTTGGTGTAAAACAAGTTAAATCACTGGAAAAGCCTTTTGATCCAAATTTTCATCAGGCTGTTATGCGGCAGGAAAATGATGAACACCCACACAATACAGTGATAAATGAGCTTCAAAAAGGATATCTAATAAATAAAAGATTACTAAGACCGGCAACGGTTGTAGTCTCCATGTCAAAAGAAAAAAAATAACAAGCAGATTATATATAATTACAAGGAGGAGAATAATGGGCAAGATAATAGGAATAGATCTTGGCACCACAAATTCATGTGTAGCTATAATGGAAGGGGGTGAAGCAAAGGTAATAACCAACCCCGAGGGAGGGCGTACCACCCCTTCTATTATTGCCTTTACAGAAAGTGGTGAAAGATTGGCAGGCCAGATTGCGAAAAGACAGGCAATCACAAATCCGGAGAATACGGTCTTTGCTGTGAAGAGACTTATAGGGCGGAAGTTTGCCTCACCTGAAGTACAAAATGATATTAAGATACTTCCTTACAAACTTGAGCAGGCAAGCAATGGTGATATACGAATAAATCTTCTTGGGAAGCAACACAGCCCTGCAGAAATATCGTCTTTTATACTGGCAAATATAAAGAAAACAGCAGAGGAATTTCTCGGAGAAACAGTATCTGACGCAGTAATTACCGTGCCCGCCTATTTTAATGACAGCCAGCGCCAGGCAACCAAGGACGCAGGAAGGGTTGCAGGCCTGAATGTTTTAAGAATTATAAACGAACCGACTGCTGCATCACTTGCTTATGGTATGGATAAAAAAAAGGAAGAAAAAATTGGCGTCTTTGATCTTGGTGGAGGCACATTTGATATATCCATACTTGAAATCGGAGAAGGTGTCTTTGAAGTAAAGTCTACAAATGGTGATACCCATCTCGGTGGAGAAGATTTCGACCTTCGACTTATCGATTATATAGCAGATGAATTCAAAAAAGACCAGGGTATTGATATAAGAAGCGACAAAATGGCTCTGCAGCGTCTGAAAGAAGCTGCAGAAAAAGCTAAGATGGAACTATCCACATCAATGGAAACAGATGTAAATCTGCCATTCATAACCGCCGACGCCAGTGGGCCAAAGCACCTTAACATAAAAATAACAAGAGCCAAACTTGAAGCGCTTGTAAGTGATTTGCTCGACAAACTGGAGAAACCATGCCAACTTGCACTTAAAGATGCAGGCCTCTCTCCAAAAGAGATTGATGAGATTATACTTGTTGGCGGCATGACTCGTATGCCGGCTGTTCAGGAAAGAGTTAAAAAACTATTTAATAAAGAACCTAACAAAGGCGTTAACCCTGACGAAGTTGTTGCGGTGGGGGCAGCCATTCAGGGAGGAGTGCTTAAAGGAGATGTTAAGGATGTTCTCCTCCTCGATGTTACGCCCCTTTCTCTTGGAATCGAGACCCTGGGCGGCGTTATGACAAGGCTAATTGAAAAGAACACGACAATTCCTACTAAAAAAAGCCAGATTTTTTCAACCGCTGCAGATAACCAGCCTGCGGTTTCTATTCATGTTCTGCAGGGAGAAAGGGAAATGGCTGGCGGCAACAAGACCCTTGGACGCTTTGAACTGGTTGGGATTCCACCAGCGCCAAGGGGTGTGCCTCAAATAGAAGTAACCTTCGACATCGATGCCAATGGTATTGTAAACGTATCTGCAAAGGATATGGCTACAGCTAAGGAGCAATCAATCCAGATTACTGCCTCTTCCGGTTTGTCAAAGGAAGAAATAGACAAGCTTGTCAAAGATGCGGAACTTCATGCAGAGGAGGACAAAAAGAAAAGATCTTTGGTAGATGCCCGCAATACTGCCGACGCCTTGATCTATTCAACTGAAAAATCCTTAAAAGACCTTGGAGACAAGGTTGACAGCGCCACCAAGACCAAGGTTGAGGATGCAATAAGCCAGCTTAAAAAAGCAATGGAAGGGGATGATGAAGCGGAGATCAAGCGATTGAGCGATGAATTAACCCAGTCTTCACATAAACTGGCTGAAGCCATGTATCAGCAGGCATCTGCATCTCAAACCGGAGAACAACAAGCCGGTGCGGAAAGCGCACAGCAGGCAAAGACATCCCCAGATGAAGATGTAGTAGATGCCGATTTTGAGGAAGTAAAAGACGAGAAAAAGTAATGTGAGCGTTCACGGTTGTCGGTTTACAGTTAACAGTTTTATGTTTTGATCAACCGTTAACTGTCAACCGTAAACCGTAAACTGTTACAAAGTAATAAAGATGGTCGAGTGGTTGCCTACTCAACTACTCGACCAATTCCCTACTCAACTAAGCTCCAAATTCCAATTCCAATGCCCGGGTCTTTTTTTCATCTTAACCCCTTTGGGCAACGGTTCTATAATATGTACAAAAAAACTGTAACCGGCTTTTTTAAGTCTTTCCTTTTTATCGCGGAGATCCAACTCCCAATTGGGATATACCCAGAAGTCTGATCCGTATTTTTTTACCCAGGCTTGCTCTCCCTTTGGGCTGCTGAATAAATGCTCTGTTTGAACATCTTCTGCCAGAAAGCGTGAGATACTAAGAGGCCAGTTACCGGATATTACAATACCCAAAGGAAGAGGACTGTGCTCCGGTAATTGCAAATAATCTTTTCGGCTCAGCTCCGGGCTGACAATAACTCCGGCAAAGCCCAAATTTGCCAGGGAATCTATGGCCAGCGTATTTGTTATATTGCAAAATGGCCCTGCCCATAGATTTAAATTTTTTTGTTCCTTAAAAAAGGACATCTGCCATGGAATATTCAGGACAAAATTATGGCCGCCTTTTTTTAATATAAATTCAATGGTCTTTTTATATTGTTCTTCATGTTCAGGCCATATAACCGGTGGAAGCCACCACCAGATACCGGGCGCAAAGCCTGTATGAACCTCTTTCAGGGATTCATCATACAGCCAGATTCCAGCCTGATCATGGGATTTTTTCTTGTTCATTTTTCTGAATACATGAATTTCAAATACCCTCTGCTTTTTGATATATCTCTTTGAAAGTCTGACATTAAATGTCGAGGAATCAACTCTAAACTCTTGCGGTTTGGACAGGTTATCCTCAACTTTGGCCATCATCTCTGCAAGGGCCTTTTCCCGTCTGTCTAACAGGAAAACAGGGGCTCCTGACGAAATATTTTTCCCTGAAGCCGGCTTAAGATAAAAGCGCCCCTTTTTAGGCACATATTTGCCGACCATCTTTACGCTATGCCAATGATCGTCTTCATATCCTACGCGCAAAACATCGCCAGGCAAAAGCTCCTCTATCGGAATAAAATAAGGTTTATTTTTATGGCCTTTTATTTTTCCCATATAAAGTCCGGAAGCGGTTTGACCATTTACATTTACAGGATTATATGGCCGTTGCGGCAAAAAATTAAAATGAGTTCTTTCCCTGCCAAGGGCTCTCGATATCAATTGAATAGCTGTTTTCTTCATCTGCGGATCGCTTCCATGATCTCTTAACATTTGATAGGCCTTGACTGTGTAATAAACATAATGCGGACCTTTTTTGCGACCTTCAATCTTCCAAACCTTCACTTCAGGGACAGGCAACAAAATCTTGACAAGCACATCAAGGCTTAAGTCCTGACACGAAAAAAATCTTTTTGTGGTATTTTCCTGACTATAAAACCTGCGGCATGGCTGAACACATCTGCCCCTGAGCCCGCTTTTGCCGCCCATATAACTGCTCCAGTAACATCTGCCTGAAACGCCGTAACAAAGAGCCCCATGGACAAACACTTCAAGACCAAGGCCGCTTGGGCAGGCCTTGGCCATACCCTTGATTTCATCTATACTCAGCTCCCTTGGAACAACTACCAGGTTAACTCCGGGTTGTTTACGGACAAGCTTTAAAGCCATTGGAAAGCTTATATTCGCAAGTGTAGATAAATGGATTTCTCCAGTGAAACCTGTTTGCCTGATTAACTCTATAACTGCCAGGTCTTGTATTATAAGGGCATCAGGTTTAGCAAACCTGTCCAACTGATCAAGAAGCCTTCCTGCAATATTAAGATCATCCTGCTTTAACAACGAGTTGAATGCCACATAGACTTTCGTTCCCATGTCATGTGCAAGCTGAATAAGAGGGATTAGTTCTTCAATAGAAAAATTTTTTGCCTCCATTCTGGCGGATAATATTTTAAGACTGCAATATACAGCATCCGCCCCTGCTGCAAGAGCAGCTAAAAATGAGTCTTTATTCCCGGCCGGAGCTAAAATATCGGGAACGTGTTTTTTATTTTTTCCTGTCATGAACATAGCGCCCTTTGGGCAAGCTATTGAGCTGTTAAGCTGTTGAGCTTATCAGCCTAAGGGTATTCCGATCTTCCCGCATATCCTTTCAAAAAAAGGAAATTTCTACAACTATTATTTTTATGTTCTCATGCCGTTTTACCTGAGCCTGAATTATTTCTCAGAAAACATTCGAGCTGTGCGGTTAGCATTTACTGTGTTTTGTCAGCAAGTTGATTGCTATGAAGGATCTGTTACAAAAGTTGATGGAATAGCAGACTATTTTGATACTTTTGTGATTTTAGATCGGGCAAAGGTAGCCTGAAGCTGTGATGCATAGTTGGGGAAGTTATTTCGTCTCCGTTCCTAATCATAGAAAGGAATTTACATGGTCATGTGCTTGTTGAACAGCTTCTTTAATTTCTTTTGATTTAGGCAGAGTTTCTTCGAGTTTTTCTATATATTTTCTGTTTTGAACAGTCTGGAAAGAGGGGACAAAATTTAAATCATAAACCCAGCCTATTTGTAATAATTTAAAGTCGTTAAGGGTTTTTAAATCCTGCATTAGGACAAGTCTTCGCTGCTTAAGCCTTTCTATAACCCTTTGCGAATATATCGGATCGTCAGACAGGCCAAGTTCTATAGCCGAGCTATGCTTTTTTTCACGTTCATTGCAGTAATCAATAAACAGCTTCCAGATGTCCAGTTTATCAGCATCTCGAATAAGTCGCATAAAAAACAAAGTGTTATCATCTTCGTTTGCAGGGAGGGTGGCTGCGTTGTGATATGCTATGGCTCTTGTGATTAAACGCTTTTCATCAGCTGCGCAGGCGGACAGAACTCTGTGAATAGCTATTTGCCGCAAACCAAGCCTGGCATGGTTTTCAGAGACGAAGTCGTTGAACGTATGATAAGTCTTATACTGCTTGAACCTTCCAATGTCGTGAAATAAAGCAATTGTCTCTGCCAGAACCATATCTTGATCTGAAAGTCCTAACTCTTTACCAAGCATGGCTATATTGCAGCACACACGAATTGTATGTTCTTCTTTTAGTCTTATCAGGTGGTTATAATCAGGATCGTCAGAATAGAAACCAGATACATATTCTGCGAACCATGTTTTCAAGTGTTTAAGGTCATCTCTGGTCATAAATATTTTCTTTCTATAAAATCAGCCAGTTTATCAATTTTTTCAAGGCCAAATCTGGGAACTTTATGGACTATATCTGCATCTGTAACAAGTGCTATGAGTTTGCTATCGTCTAAACAAAGAGGCTCTTTTCGGGTCGCTGCACGAACAATCTCAATTTTGGGTTTATTTTCCTTATTATAGCCTTCTGCTATAATAAGATCTACGTCTTGAAAGTATTTTTCGAGGCAGTCGAGAGATTCACAATCATTATCCTTTATCATGGCAATCTTATCTGTGGATGCAAGAACTACAATATCTGCACCGGCTTTCCTGTGCCGCCAACTGTCTTTTCCTTTTTTGTCGATATCAAATGCTTGACATGTGTGTTTTATACTTCCTATTTTGTATCCGCGCTTTTTAAGCTCAGGAATAAGTTTTTCTATTAGTGTAGTTTTGCCTGATTTAGATTTACCTGCAATACAGATAATAGGAGTTTTTTTTATCATGTTTTTTCTTCACAAAAAGCGCTAACTTCTCAAAAAGTTCGGACACTGTTTCTTCTTTAGGCTCACTTAGATGCGAGTTTCAGATATTCTTATATTTTATTATCAGTGGGCGAGTCTTGTATCATGTAATTTACCCGGATTTATTTAGAAGCTATCTTACCGAGCCCTAACTTCATATTTTTTATTAAGATTTGTGTCAAGTGGATAGTCATCTAAATTGAACGATTTTTACTATACCCATCCCTCAGCAAACTCAACAATTCACGAAAATCTGTGCAATCTGCGGATTAAAAATCTTTACAAAAAAATGACCATGATTTAAATATAGATTTCAGCCGCTATGGATACTGATAGCAATTAAAAACAGTTGCACTTAATTAGGATAAGAGGTTGATATGCAAGATAAAATTACAATTGTTATTGCTACACGAAATAAAGGCAAAAAATCTGAAATCAGTGACCTTTTAAAAGGCTTTCCTGTTGATATCAAAGGCTTGGATGATTTTGGTACTATACCGCATATTGAAGAGGATGGAGATACTTTTGATGAAAATGCATACAAAAAAGCCAGCCTTACAGCAAGAATGCTGGGATTTCCGGCTCTGGCAGATGATTCAGGGCTTTTAGCAGAAGCACTTGAAGGTGCACCTGGAGTTCTTTCTGCTCGCTATGCAGGCAAAAATGCAACAGATGAACAAAGATGTCAAAAGCTTTTGCAGGAAATGGAGGGAAAGACCAACCGCAGAGCAGCATTTGAATGTGTAATTTCCATTGCGGTTCCAACAGGACCTGCCCTGACATACGAAGCTCGCTGCGAAGGATTGATTGCCGAACAGCCCTCCGGATCAAATGGATTCGGATATGACCCGGTCTTCTACTATCCGCCGTTGAACAAAACTTTCGGCGAATTAACCATAGAAGAAAAAAGCCATGTAAGCCACAGAGGAAAGGCTCTCCGAGAACTCAGAGGTGAATTTGACAAGGTTATGATTTGGATCAAACAGCACATGCCTGTTTATGAGAGGAAGGGTGCAGCCTAACAGCCGGAGATCTATTATAAAAGTAATATGCAGCGGTCGCATGATTGTGACTCTTCTTATGGGCTTTAGCTGCGGCCTGCCGCTTCTTCTGACAATAACTGTCTTGCAGGCGTGGATGAAGGAAGAAGGGGTTGATTTAACAGTGATTGGGCTTATGGCCTTAGTTGGGCTTCCCTATACTCTGAAGTTCCTGTGGGCTCCTTTTCTGGACCGTTACACTCTGCCTTTTCTGGGACGCAGACGAGGCTGGCTTCTAATAGCCCAGATATTTTTAATTTTTTCTATTGCGGGCCTGGGGTTGACTGATCCCTGGGGTCATCCCTGGATGGTGGCATTTGCTGCATTACTTGTGACCTTTTTTAGTGCATCACAGGATATTGTTGTGGATGCCTACAGAAGAGAAGATCTCCCAGATGAGGAACTGGGACTTGGTTCTTCTCTTTATATAAACGGATACAGGGTGGGAATGTTGCTGGCTTCCGGCGGCGGTCTTATTTTGGCTGATCACGTCAGTTTCTCCACGGTTTATCTGATAATGGCTGCCTGTGTGCTTCCCGGCGTTTTAACGACGTTCTTTGCTCCAGAACCCGAGATTGCTGCCGGAACTCCTGAAAGCTTAAAAGAAGCAATTCTATATCCGTTGATAGATTACTTCAGCCGAAAGGAAGCCTTGTGGATACTGGCCTTTATCCTTTTTTATAAGATAGGCGATAGCATGGCAAGCGCCATGACTACGCCGTTCTATCTTGACATAGGCTTTTCAAAAACAGAAATAGGCGCTGTCGTCAAACTGTTCGGTTTTTGGGCCACCATAATAGGCAGTTTGATCGGAGGCGTATTAATGCTTCGACAGGGGATTTACCGCAGCCTCTGGATTTTTGGTTTTCTTCAGGCAATATCAACTGCTGGCTTTGCCATTTTGGCACGGATTGGCCACAGTATTTCTGCTTTGTCAGCGGTTATTGCCTTTGAGAATCTTAGCAGCGGGATGGGGACGGCTGCTTATGTTGCATTTATGGCCAGCATAACAAATAAAAAATTTACAGCTACACAATATGCTCTTCTCAGCAGCCTTATGGGTGTTCCAAGGGTACTGGTATCGGCTCCTACCGGTTTTTTTGCCAAAAATTTGGGCTGGGAAAATTTTTTCATTTTTTGTACCCTTATTGCTATCCCGGGAATGTTGCTTCTGTTAAAATTTGCATCATGGAATTCAGATGAACGAAGACGAAAAACTTAAACGGACAATTGAACTATACAAAAACCTGAACAGACAGAGAAAAGAAATTCTTTCTCTGCCTGCTGAGAAGGCTTTGGACCGTATTCTGGATTCACCGCAGCCGGCAGCTATTGTTCATTCATTTCCAGAAGAAGATTTTTATTTTTTGATAAACGACATAGGGGTAGAAGATTCTCTGCAGCTTTTGTCTTTTGCCTCTGACAAACAGTGGGAATACCTTCTTGATATAGAAGTATGGGAAAAGGATAGAATTAGCATAAACAATGTTACGAAATGGCTTAACCTGTTTATTAAGGCTGATTCACAGCGTTTCGTAAGGTGGTTTTTAAATAAAAAAACTGAATTCATTGAATTTTATCTTTTCAAGAATATCGAGGTAAAGATAAGGGAACACGACCAGGATCCGTCAATTTTTGGTAATGACTTTTTTACGATAGATGATGTTTTTTACATAAGATTTGTTGATTTACCATTAGGCGAGGAATCAGATAGTAATTTCATAAAAACTCGCAATGAAGTTCTGTCTAAATTTATAGACAGGCTTTCAGCCTATGATCACAACATTTATCAGAATGTTCTGCTGGAAGCTTTAAATATTATACCATCTGAATATGAAGAAAAGGCTTTTAGATTGCGTAATGTCAGGCTTGCTGAAAAAGGTTTTCTGCCGTTTGATGAAGCAATAGGAATATATCAGCCTTTAAAACCAGAGGCTTTAAGCAGGCAGAGCGCAAAATTTATTACAGAGAGTTCTGAGGAGAGGTTGTATATTCCGGTTCCTCATTATTCAACAGCAATGCGCAAGCAAGACAACCTTCTTACAGACTCTTTAAAAAAGATAGAGAAAGATGATATTCTGCAGCAGATTCAGGTCGAGTTGGCAGGTCTGGCAAATCAGATAATAGTTGCTGACCAAACAGTAATTAAGAATAAAGAGGAGTTAGGTGATCTAGTTAAAAAAACCTGTGGATATATAAGTATGGGGCTGAAACGATTGACGGAAGAAGGCAGTGACCTAGACGAAAATCGTGCTGTTGCATTGATACAGAGGTTCCCGCTTTCCCAGATTTTCAGGGTGGGATACGGACTTGTCATAGAGCTTAAATGGCGGGCTGAAAAATGGCGTAAAATTAGCTGGTTTGAAAAAAACAGACTGCCTCTAAGCTTTTGGGGAGAGGGGTGGATAGGTGTTCTGGGCGGGCTATTGATAAAGAGGCCGCTTTATTATGACAATTACAAGACAGGCTTACTGTACAGGGAATTTTATTCTATTGAAGATATTAAGCATACTGAAAAAGTATTAAATGAAATTATAGCTTTTGACAGACTTCTTTCTCATATAACAGTAAATCTCGCCCCCCCTTATAGTGGTTCACTTACCTATAAAAATTTAGTATTGACTCTCTGGGCAAGACATCATCTTGGTCTTTCAGATGTTCTTATCCCGCTTAATATTGATGAGTTTAAGATGTTTTTTGATAATCTATGGGAATCCAGCGAAAAGCCGCGCAAAACAAACATATTAATGAAAGAATCTTTTTTAAAATGGTTTTCAGAAAAAACAGGTCTTGACCCTTATGATATTAGCAGAGAACTTGGGCAGACAATGGAAAATCTTTTCAGCGATATTGAAAGTGAATATGGTTCGGTTTCAAAAAAAGATCTAAATTCAAAATATATACATCTTTTTATAACGAAGTAACTTTACTTGTTGGGTGAAATATGATAAAAACAAAAAATATAGTTATTTAAAGATGTTAGACAGTTTTAAGGTAGCCAGAACTTATTGAGAAGTTACGTTTTTATTGGCTTAATGTCTGTACTGGTTTAAAAATCAGAAAGAAAGGATATGGGAAGTGGAAATTATTGTATTATTGAAGCAGGTTCCGGCTACGGAATCATTTATCGGGATTGCCGATGACGGAGTATCCATAAAGACTGAAGATATCAAGTGGGTCATTAACCCCTATGATGAATATGCCGTTGAAGAAGCTCTTCGTATAAGGTCCGCGCATGGAGGCACAGTTACGATTATTTCTGCGGGTCCGGAAAGATCGGTTGAGGCAATAAGAACCGCTTTGGCGATGGGAGCAGATAAGGGATTGCTGATAAAAAATCCTGCAGCAGATAACTGTGATGGACTGGGCATTGCACGCATTCTTGCGGCAGCCCTGAAAAATATAGAGTTTGATCTTATTATTGCCGGCCAGCGAGCTGTTGACGATGATAATTTTCAAGTCGGCACAGCTTTAGCGGAATTTTTAAGTATCCCAAATATTTCTCTTGTTATAAAAGAAGAAATAGTTGACGCAAAAATCAGATGTTACCGGACTGTCGAAGGAGGAACCGTAGTGCTTGAGGCTCCATTGCCGGCTCTTTTTACAACGCAGAAAGGGCTGAACGAGCCGCGCTATGCTTCTCTTCCGGGAATCATGAAGGCAAAAAAAAAGCCCCTGGATATTAAGTCTCTTTCAGATATAGGGATTGATGCTTCAGAGATCGGTGAACCAGGGGCAAAGGTTTTGGCGATGAAACTGCCTCCTGAGAGAGAGGGGGGAAGAATCATTAAAGGAGAGTCTTCACAGGCAATTGCAGCAGAACTTGTCAATGCTCTTCATGAGGAGGCAAAGGTTATTTAATGCCCGAACGAAAACTGCTAATTTTCCCAATTTCTGCGTCAGGCCTATATTTTAGTCTGGTGATTTTATGAAAAATATTCTAGTTACAGGAGGTTGTGGATTTATTGGGTCGAATTTCATTCATTATATGCTTGAACAACCTGATTTTACTGGACGGATAATAAACGTTGATAAATTGACCTATGCCGGAAATCCTGAAAACCTGGCAGGAATTGCTGAAAGATTTTCTGAACGGTATGATTTTATTAAGGCAGATATATGTGATCGTAAAGCCATGTCAGAAATTTTTAATAATTATAAAATTGATGCTGTTTGCCATTTTGCTGCTGAATCGCATGTTGACAGATCTATTGCCGAGCCGGATTCTTTTATAAAAACAAACATTTTCGGCACATTTAATCTGCTTGAACTTTCCAGGAATAGAAAGGCCCTTTTTCACCATATAAGTACTGACGAAGTTTATGGTTCTCTTGGAAAGGATGGCTTTTTTACCGAGGCTACGCCTTACAGTCCTAATAGTCCATATTCAGCTTCAAAGGCATCTTCCGACCACCTTGTAAGGGCTTACAATAAAACATACTCTTTGCCGGTAACGATTTCCAATTGCTCAAATAATTATGGCCCATATCAGTTTCCCGAAAAACTAATCCCTCTTATTATACTAAATTCCCTTGAAGGAAAGCCCCTTCCGGTTTACGGTGATGGCAGGAATGTAAGAGACTGGCTGTATGTAAAGGACCATTGCAGAGCTGTTTGGTTAATAATGAAAAATGGAAAAAGCGGAGAAACATACAATATCGGCGGCAACTGTGAAATGCGAAATATAGATATTATAACTATAATTTGTGATATTATAGATAAAATGTTGCCCAGAGATGATAGTATGCCAAGAAGGGACCTGATAACCTTTGTAAAAGATAGGCCAGGTCATGATCTAAGATATGCCATTGATTTTAGCAAACTGCAAAAAGAATTGGGATGGCATCCTGATGAATCTTTTGAATCAGGAATAAGAAAGACCATTAAATGGTATATAGATAATAAAGGTTGGGTAGATAAAGTTAAAAGCGGAGAATATATGTCTTGGATAGAGAGACATTATAATTTATAGATAATTGCTATAGACTTTCAGATAATTAATTTCACTGTGTTATCAGTCGTTGACGTATAACTAATACGCCTTCCTCCTTCTGGCCTTGTGAAATTAATTATCTGAAAGACTATTTAACAACTCGATAGTATAGGAATTTCCATTTTTCATAGTAGGGGCGAATCTTGTATTCGCCCTAATCGGGGCGATCACAAGGATCGCCCCTACGAAAAAATAATATAATCACAGCC
>QMMZ01000010.1 GCA_003647525.1 Deltaproteobacteria bacterium
AACAGTTTACGGTTGTCGGTTTACAGTTTACGGTTGATCAAACATATCAGCCAGAGGCTGACAAGAAATAAGAGGCTCGGTTGTGAGAATTCAAGGCAATTAACTGTGAACCGTGAACCGTGAACCGTGAACCGTGAACCGACAACTGACAACCGTGAACCGTTAGTATCAATTATTACAAAATTCATTTAAAAAACTGTGAACTGTGAACTGTTACCAAAAGCTTTACCTCGTACGTCTCAAATTAATGATTTGATGAGGAAGGGCGTCAAAGACAAGGTGTTCCCTGGAGGGGTGCTTCTGGTTTCAAAAAATGATTCGATTATTTTTTTTGAGGCTTATGGATATGCGAATATATTCTCAAAACGCTTAATGACAAAAAACACTATTTTTGATTTGGCGTCCCTTACAAAACCTCTTGCAACTACATTGGCAGTGATGAAGTTGATTCAGCAGGGAAAGCTGGATCTTGAGCAAAATCTTGGAACAGTATTGCCTGAATTTAGAAATACGAATAAGAAACAAATATCTATTAAAAACCTTCTTTGTCATAATTCAGGTCTGCCTGATTATCGACCATATTATATTGAGTTGCTAAAAATTCCGTATAATTTTCGAAAAAATGCTTTAAGGAACTTTCTCATAAATGAACCTCTTATACATCCTATAAGTAAAAATGTATTATATAGCGATCTTGGATTTATGGTTCTTGAATGGATTGTTGAAAAGGTATCTGGAAGGTCTTTAGACTGCTTCGTAATTCAAGATATTTGCAGGCCCCTTGGGCTCGAACATCTTTTTTTTGCAGGCCTTAATTCTGAGAGTTATATGGATTGTTTTGCCGCTACAGAACTTTGCTCCTGGCGCAAAATACTTCTGGATGGTTTAGTACACGATGATAATGCCTATGTTGTGGGGGGCATAGCCGGGCATGCCGGTCTTTTCGGGACCGCTATGGATGTGAAGGTTCTCTTGTCTTCTCTTTTATCTGATTTTCATGAATGTTCGTCAAAATTTATTTTTAAAAAAGAGTTAATAAACAAGTTTTTTGAACGGCAGCAAGGTTCAGACAGGGCACTTGGGTTTGATACACCATCTTTATCTGATTCGAGCTGCGGCATCCATTTTTCTAAAAGAAGTATAGGGCATCTTGGCTTTACCGGGACATCGTTCTGGATGGATCTTGATCAATCAATTATTGTTATACTTTTAACAAATCGTGTACATCCATCACGTGATAATAATAAGATAAAAAAATTCAGGCCGATATTACACGATACTGTGATGGAAATTATAAACACTAACGATTGACTTTTTACGAATTCATTAATTATAATAAAATATTTTTGGTGACGATTAACCGAATAACATATGCGCTATTTGTGAGATAGCGAGAATGAGGAGCCATGAGTTTATTTTTAGATGGTATTTTAGGTATATTTTCAAATGATCTTGCCATTGATTTAGGTACAGCAAATACACTTGTTTATGTTAAAGGCAAGGGCATTGTATTGAGTGAACCCTCGGTTGTTGCTGTGCGTACTGATAACAGGATGAAAAACCGGGTGTTGGCAGTAGGGCTTGAGGCGAAAAATATGCTTGGAAGGACACCAGGACATATAGTAGCCATTCGTCCAATGCGAGATGGCGTTATCGCTGATTTCGAAGTCACTGAGGCAATGCTGCGTCATTTTATACATAAGGTACATAACAGGCGGACATTTGTCAGGCCAAGAATTATTGTTGCAGTGCCATCGGGAATTACTCAGGTTGAAAAGCGAGCTGTTAAGGAATCCGCTGAATCAGCAGGGGCCCGTGAGGTATTTTTAATTGAAGAGCCTATGGCTGCCGCGATAGGAGCGGGACTTCCTATTACGGAACCTATATGTAATATGGTGGTCGATATCGGTGGCGGTACAACTGAAGTTGCTGTGATTTCTCTCGCAGGAATTGTTTACAGCAGGTCTATCAGGGTGGCTGGCGATAAAATGGATGCAGCAATAATACAATATATCAAAAGAAAATACAATCTGTTGATTGGCGAGAGAACAGCCGAGATTATTAAAACAGCAATAGGTAACGCTTACCCTGACCCTCAGAATCTGGAAACAATTGAGGTCAAGGGAAGAGACCTTGCATCAGGGATCCCTAAAATTCTTGCCATTGATTCCGAAGAGATAAGGGTTGCAATTTCTGAGCAGATAGACGCCATAGTTGAAATTGTAAAAATAGCTCTTGAACAAACTCCGCCTGAGCTGGCTGCCGACATAGTTGATAGGGGAATTATATTAACAGGCGGCGGCGCTCTGTTAAAAAATTTAGACAAGCTTCTCAAGGAGGAAACAAGTCTTCCAATAACAATAACCGATGACCCATTATCCACAGTTGCGCTAGGTTCTGGTAAAGCTATTGACAGTATTGAAATACTCAAACAAGTTGTGATCATATAGTTTCATGTTTTCGAAAAAAATGGTGATGATAGTTGGAGCGGTTGCTTTGATCGTTGTTAACATCATAATCCTTTCAGTTAACAGCAGCCGATATTCTTCCTATGGGTCATGGCGGAGCGCTATTTTTTTTATTGCTCCTTTTCAGAAAACCGTTACCAAATCCGTTCAATTTTTAAAAAATATATGGGGCCATTATTTTTTTCTGGTTTCAGTTGCACAAGAGAATGATGATCTTAAAAAAGCGATAAACCAGGCCATAGATAAAAACAATAAGTATCGTGAAGTAGAAATTTCCAATTTTAGACTCCGCAACTTATTGAATTTCCGGAAAACTATGACTAATCAGGTACTTGTCGCCGAAGTTATCGGCCAGGATCCCTCTCCCTGGTTTAAAACAATAATCATAGATAAAGGCAAAGCCGATGGAGTTGAAAAGGGTTTGCCTGTGGTAGTGCCTGAAGGCATTGCAGGGCAGGTTATAGATGTTAGTTGCAATTATTCCAAGGTGTTGCTGATTATTGACCAGAATAGTGCTGTAGATGCTTTAGTTCAGAGAACTAGGGATAGAGGACTTATCAAAGGCCAATCAGATGGAAGATGTCTTTCCAAATATGTATTAAGAAAGCATGATATTAAAGTTGGAGACACAGTTGTTTCTTCAGGTTTAGATGGCGTTTTTCCTAAGGGTTTACGTGTTGGTTATGTTACGGAAATTGTCAAGCATAATTCAGGTATATTTCAAGAAGTAACGGTTATGCCTTATGTAGATTTTGAAAAACTTGAAGAGGTTTTAGTAGTATTGGATTCTCCAAAACATGATTTTGATTTTGTGAGTGAGCAATGACGTATTGTTTTTATATCTGCGTCTGTCTCTGCCTTGTAATTTTTCAAACAACAATTATACCCCACATCGCTTTATTCAATAATTTTTATGACCTTTTAATCCCCTTTATTATTTATCTCGGTCTGTTCCGCCCAGCCCGTGAAGGCATCCTTTTTATACTTGTGCTGGGATTTATAATGGATAGTCTTTCAGGAGGGCCTTTTGGTCTGTATTTAACAACATATTTCTGGCTGTTTATTGTTGTTAAGATAGTTATTAAATATTTACATGCATGCAATAATATTTTGTTGCTGTTTATTGTTGCCGCCGGCGTATTTATGGAGAATATAATATTTATTGCCAGTGTTTCTATGCTTGGTCCGGATTCACGGTTTCTCGCCATTACTATGAGGACTGTTATTTTTCAAATTCTATGGGCAGGATGTACAGGCTTCTTTTTTATAACATTTTTTAATCATATTCATAAGAAATTGGAAAAATTTTCTATTTTTCGTTCGGGCACTAAAATAACATAAAGGTACTTTTGAGCAAATACTTACAGAGCGCAGATACTGATTGGTACAAAAGACGTTTGACCGGGGTTGTCTTTTTAGTATTAACGGCTTTTTTAGTGCTTATTGCCCGCCTCTTTTACCTTCAGGTGATTGAAGGGGATGAGCTTAGACGACTTTCAGCAAACAACTGCATACGATTGCAAAATATAGAGCCTTCAAGAGGATTAATTTTTGATCGCAATGGAAAGTTGCTGGTTGATAATAGGCCATCGTTTGATTTGAATATAATTTTGAAAGATGCCAAACCTGTTGAACATACAATTGAAATGCTTTCTCAATATGTAGATGTTCCGGCAACGGAGCTTATGTCAAAAATCAGCCGCAACAAAGGAATATCATTCTATACCCCTGTCTTGTTAAAGCAGGATATAGGGCGAGATGCCTTGGCTGCTATCGAGGTCCACAAATATAATCTTCCTGGTATTGTTGTTAGCGTTAAACCAAGAAGACACTATATTTATAAGCAAAATGCGGCTCATCTAATAGGTTATTTGGGTGAGATTAGTTCCGATGAGCTTAAATCGGGAAAATACTCTGGTTATAGAGCAGGTGATTATATTGGAAAATTTGGTGTGGAAAAAACTTATGAGGGTCTATTGAGAGGTAAGCGTGGAGGACGGCAGGTTGAGGTAAATGCGGCAGGGCAGGTTGTTAGAGTCTTGAGAACCGTCGAAGCTTTTCCGGGCCACAATATTTATCTTTCAATTGATTACTTACTCCAGAAAAAGGCTGAAGAACTTTTGGAAGGTTCGGCCGGCGCAATAATAGCTATGGATCCGGCTACAGGACAGATACTGGCTATGGCCAGCAGTCCTGCATTTGATCAGAACGCATTTGTTGACGGTATGTCACATGAACAATGGGATTCTCTTGTTTCTAATCCGTTCAGGCCAATGGAAAACAAGGCAGTCAACGCTGAGTATCCCCCAGCTTCCGTATATAAGTTAGTTACGGCAATTGCAGGTCTTGAGGAAGGAATAATTGATGCAAATACATCATTTTATTGCCCAGGATATTACAAGTGCGGGAATCGAATTTTTAGATGCTGGAAAAAAACAGGACACGATAACGTTAATGTTGTAAAAGCATTGGCTGAATCCTGTGATGTTTTTTTTTATCAGGTCGGCCAAAAACTGGGTGTTGATAAACTAGCACGGTATGCCAGAGCTTGTGGCCTGGGATCAGCAACAGGTATTGACCTTGATCATGAAGCAAAGGGTTTGATACCAACCGCTGCCTGGAAAAGGGCTCGCACAGGCATTGGATGGCAGTTAGGCGAAACACTTTCCGTTGCTATAGGGCAGGGCTTTAATCTTGTAACACCTTTACAGATCATGACTTTGATTTCTGAAATAGCGAATGGAGGAACAAGGTATAAGCCATTGATTCTTAAAAAGATAGAGACAGCAGAAGGTGAACTCGTTAATGAAAACAAAAGTAAGGTTACAGGAAAATTGCCTGCCGGTCAACGGACGTTAGAGATTGTGAGGAAAGGGCTTTGGGAGACAGTTAACAAAAGAAAAGGAACTGCATGGATTGCACATGTTGATGATGTTGATATCAGCGGTAAAACAGGGACTGCTCAGCTTGTGAGCAGGACCGGCAGTAATGATAATGCTTCTATCGATAAAACAAATTACTTAAAACCACATGCATGGTTTGCAGCCTATGCTCCATCAAAGGAACCCCAAATAGCTGTAGTTGTTATTATTGAACATGGTGAACATGGTTCCAGCGCTGCCGCTCCACTTGCGAGGGAGCTTATAACAACCTATTTATCAATAATTAATGGCCTGACGAAGACTCAAAATGCCTGAAATTACAGTCAGTTGGATGGTATTCTCAAATTGAAGATTTATTAGCAGTTAGCTTTTAGCAATTAGCCTTTAGTTTAAAAAATCAAACAGATAACAAATTCAGCTAACAGCTAACAGCTAACAGCTTTTTCACAAATCTTTACATAAGTAAATAAACTGAATCTATTGCAAGTATTAAAAAAAACTTTTTGGGCAGGCACTAATTTAGAAGGTTATTATGTTTGACCGCCGTCTCGTACAAAATTTCGACTGGAGCTTATTGAGTTTAGCTCTTATACTGGGCTTTTTTGGGCTTGTTACTTTATATAGTTCAGTAACGGCTGCAACACAGGTACCTCAGATGGAATATTATAAGCAGCTTGTATGGTATTTTGTTGGATTAATTTTTTTAGTTATTTCTTTTTTGTTCAATTACAAAACTTTTGATCGATGGGGGCACATAATTTATGTTTTATGCATTTCACTTCTTGTTGGTGTATTAATATTCGGTGAAGGTTCTAAAGGTGCAATGCGTTGGCTGAAGTTTGGATTTTTTTCAATTCAGCCATCTGAGCTGGTAAAGATTGCTGTAATAATAATCTTGGCCAGATATTATTCAAAACATGCAAATACAGCAGGCTTAACTTTACGCGAACTCATTAATCCTTTTTTACTGACAATAATTCCTTTTATTCTGATAGTAAAACAACCGGATTTGGGAACAGCCATAATGATTGTTTTAATTGCCGGTTCTATGACGGTTTTTGTAAAGATTGAGAGACGTTCCTTTTTATACTTAATCGTTATAGGTGTAATAAGCATCCCTTTAGTCTGGTTTTTTTTGAGAGAATATCAGAAAGCGAGGATATTGACATTTTTGAATCCGGACAGGGATCCTCTTGGGACCGGTTATCATATTATACAATCTAAAATTGCTATAGGCTCAGGCATGATATCCGGCAAGGGGTTTTTGAAAGGAACACAAAATGCACTTTCATTCCTTCCTGAACAGCACACGGATTTCATATTTTCTGTTTTGGCAGAAGAGTGGGGATTAATAGGTTCTGTAATTATTCTTATTGTTTTTCTGATACTTATCATAAAGGGATTGAATGTTGCTTATAGATGCCGGGAACCATTCGGCACCATACTTTCAGTCGGTATCACAGCAATGATATTCTGGCAGGTAATTATTAATATCGGCATGGTAATGGGATTGATGCCGGTCGTAGGAGTTACATTGCCGTTTATTAGCTATGGGGGTTCATCACTTATTACCGTTATGATATGTATAGGCCTTTTAATTAATATAAGCATGAGGAGGTTTATGGTTGAATAAGAGGTGAAAAAGATAGCAAGGATTAAAAAAAACCTTTGACAATTCATTATAGTTAATATATAGAACAGCGGAATTAATCATTTGAAGAAATTTTTTTTGAAGATATATTTTTAATAAACAAATTATTCAAAAATCGGTAGCGGAGGAAGTTCAATGATAAGCTTGGATGGTTCGTTATTTATACAGATCATAAATTTCCTGTTTTTGATATGGGCACTTAATGTTGTTTTATACAAACCAATCAGAAATATACTAGTTCAGAGAAAAGAAAAAATTACCGGCCTTGAGCAGAATATTGATACCTGTAACAGCGATATTAAGGAAAAAGATGATGCTTTTACTTCAGGCTTAAAAGAGGCAAGGGCTAAGGGCATGGGGGAAAAAGACACTTTAATACAGACAGCTACTGATGAAGAAAAAGTGATAATCGAAAAAATAAATCAAAAGGCTCAGGCGGACCTTGCCGAGGTGCGTGAGAAAGTTGCAAAGGATGCTGAAAGTGTCAGAGCAACGCTGCAAAAAGAGCTTGATGATATAGCAATTGCAATTAGTCATAAAATTTTGGGGAGGGCTTTTTAATGAAGATTCCTGGAATTAGCAGCAGCATGAAGCGTAATTCAATTATTTTATTTATAGTTACTGCGTTTCTGTTCTTCTTTGTTGGAGTAGCTTTGGGTTCATCTGGAGGAGAGCATGGGCCTAAAGGATGGGTGGCTACAGATACATACCGGGTTATGAATTTCGCTGTTTTATTTTTGGGCCTGTTTTTTCTTTTGCGTAAGCCGGTATCTCAATTTTTCGGCGCTCGTATTAAGGGAATAGAAGATCAGTTAAGCGAGCTTGAAACTAAGAAAAAGGATGCCAGGCAAAAGCTTGAGGAATACGCAGCAAAACTGGCTCAGTTAGATCAAGAAGGCAAGAAAATTGTCGATGATTACATACGACAGGGGAATGAGGCCAAGGAAAGAATACTAAAAGAAGCAGAATCCGTAGCTGATAAATTAAAAGAACAAGCTCGCCGAAACATTGATTATGAAATCAATCAGGCGAAATTACGGCTTCAGGAGGAAGTACTTGAGAAAGCTATTGTGAAGGCTGAAGAGATTATAAAAAATGAAATTACAATCGAAGATCACGATCGATTGGTAGATGAATACTTAAAGAAGGTGGTGGCATAGTGAAAAATTTGACTGTAGCACGACGTTATGCCAAGGCACTTCTGCTTATTGGCAAAGATGATGGTCAAGCTGAATCATACAGGGAAGAGCTTGACAACATCGCAGGTTTGGTGACAGGGGAAAAGGAGCTTGAACAAGCAATTATAAACCCGCTTTACGACGCAGCAGGTCGTAGAAAGGTATTACATACAATAATTGATAAGCTATATCTTTCTGATATGATGAAATCTTTCCTGCTTTTGGTGTTTGATAAGGGTCGAATTGGGTTTTTAAGCAATATTAATGAGTTTTATAAAAAACTCGCGGACGAACTGAAAGGCATTGCTAGGGCAAGCTTGGTTTCGGCCACTGAACTTTCAACTGATACAATAGATAAAATTCGTTCAACCATGTCCACAATGACTGGTAAGGACGTTATCCTGGAGGTTGAACAAGATCCATCACTTATTGGTGGAGTAGTATCCAGGATAGGAGATCTTGTATTAGATGGAAGTATCAGAACACAATTACTCAACATGAGAGAATCTATAAAAAGGGGTGAGAGTGTATAATGGAATTAAAAGCTGAAGAAATAAGTCAGATAATTAAAGAACAGATTACGGATTACGACAAGAAAGTTGAGCTAAGTGAAACCGGAGTTGTCTTGTCGGTTGGTGATGGAATCGCCAGAGTCTACGGTCTCGAGAAGGCTATGGCTTTGGAACTGGTTGAATTTCCGGGTGGCATACTAGGGCTTGTTCTGAACCTTGAAGAAGACAATGTGGGTATCGCTATTATGGGCGAAGACATCCACATTAAAGAAGGCGATATGGTCAAGAGAACAGGACGTATCGCTGAGGTTCCGGTTGGAGATGCTGTACTTGGGCGTGTTGTTGATGCTGTCGGCTCGCCAATCGACGGAAAAGGACCCATTGATGCAAAAGAGTTCAGAAGGGTTGAAATGGTTGCACCGGGCGTTATTGCAAGAAAGAGTGTGCATGAGCCGATGTACACGGGCCTTAAAGCTATTGATGCAATGACTCCAGTGGGCAAGGGACAGCGTGAGCTTATTATCGGTGACCGCCAGATCGGTAAAACAGCCATAGGTGTTGATGCCATAATCAACCAGAAAGGAAAGGATGTTTACTGCATTTATGTTGCTACCGGGCAAAAAAAATCAACAGTTGCTCAGGTTGTTGATATCTTAGAAAAACACGGTGCTATGGAATATACAACAGTTGTTTCTGCCTGTGCAAGTGACCCGGCAACACTGCAGTTTGTCTCTCCATATTCGGGATGTGCTATGGCTGAATACTTCCGTGATAAAGGGCAGCATTCTTTGATCGTATATGATGACCTTTCAAAACAGGCTGTAGCTTACCGTCAGGTTTCACTTCTTTTAAGACGTCCTCCGGGCCGTGAAGCATTCCCAGGCGATATTTTCTACAATCATTCCCGACTTCTTGAAAGATCGGCAAAGCTAAATGATGAGCTTGGTGCCGGCTCTATGACAGCCCTGCCAATAATTGAGACACAGGCTGGTGACGTATCGGCATTTATTCCAACAAATGTTATTTCCATTACAGATGGTCAGATTTATCTTGAGCCCTCTCTGTTTTTTTCTGGTGTCAGGCCGGCTATTAATGTTGGTTTGTCAGTTTCCAGGGTTGGTGGATCAGCACAGGTTAAAGCTATGAAACAGGTTGCTGGTACTCTGCGCCTTGATCTGGCGCAGTATCGAGAACTTGAAGCATTTGCTGCCTTTGGAAGTGACCTGGATAAAGCAACTCAGGCACAGCTTACAAGAGGAGCGAGACTTGTTGAGATTTTGAAACAGCCTCAATTTAAGCCGCTGTCGCTGGAGAAACAGGTTGCAATACTTTTTGCAGGCGCAAAGGGATTCCTTGATAAATATCCTCTTGATGTACTGGCAAAATATGAGGCAGGACTTTACAGTTTTATAGAGGACAGATATCCGCAGATATTCAGTGAGCTTGATGAGAAACAAGCAATATCAGAGTCACTGGATAAACAAATGCAGGATGCTTTGACAGCATACGACGGAGAGTTCAAGGACACAATTAAATAGGGCTGATTTTCCAATAAGTTATATTGCAGTGTTTAGCTTGTATATAAAATTGTAGAGATAGTAGCTGATTTAAAATATTACAATTAGGCTAAGAAAGAATGCTTATCTTATAAGGATATAATATGGCAACGTTAAAAGATGTCTTAATTAAAATTGGTGCAGTAAAAAAGACAAAGCAGATTACAAAGGCCATGGGCATGGTAGCCACTTCAAAGCTTCGTGGTGCACAGCAAAATATGGATGGTTTTCGGCCTTATGCGGGCAAGTTTGCTGAAGTTTTGGGGAGCCTTGCAGAAAAAGCAGGAGAAGGAACGAGTCCTTTGCTGGTACCACGTGAAGAAGTAAAAAAGATAAATATTGTATTATGTACTTCTGACAGAGGGCTCTGCGGTGGTTTTAATGTAAATCTTATCACGGCTGCCAATAACTTTGTGAAGGAACGTTCAGAGCAGGAAGTTGATATTTCCTTTACTAACTTTGGGAAAAAAGGGCGTGACTGGTGCAGAAAAAATAAGATGCAGATTGATTCACAGCATTTAGGCATTGTAGGCGCCAAATTTGGCTTTAATGTGGCGCTGACAGCGGGTCAGAAGCTGGTTGATGAATTTTTGTATGGTACATATGATGAGGTTTATGTAGTTTTTTCTGAATTTGTAAGTATGGCAAGGCAGATTGCAACGGTTAAACAGATACTTCCTATTCCACCTATTGAAACATCTGAAGAAGTGGAAGTTGATACTGATAAACCATATCAGGCTGAACATATTTGTGAGCCATCACCTAAAGAACTGCTATGTGATTTGCTGCCAAGGCATGTTTATGTACAACTTTTTAGTGCATTACTTGAAACTTCTACTAGTGAGCATGCTGCACGTATGGCTGCCATGGATAACGCAACTAATGCATGTGATGATATGATAAGCAGCCTTACTCTGGCATATAATAAAGCCCGGCAGTCAGCAATTACAGCGGAATTGATGGATATAGTTGGTGGTGCCGAGGCTCTTAAAGGATAAGTAATTAGAATACCGCATTTAGTGTATAGGAGGTCTATAGATGGGTGAAAATATAGGTAAAATTACGCAGGTTTTGGGACCTGTTGTCGATGTGGAATTTGAGCAGGGTAAACTGCCTACAATTCTTACCGCACTTTTAATCACAAATCCCACTATTAACGATGAGTCTGACAATCTGGTTGTTGAGGTTGCTCAGCACTTGGGTGATAATGTCGTTCGAACTATTGCTATGGACGTAACAGATGGTTTGATGAGGGGGCAGGATGTGAAGGATACTGGCAGGCCAATTGTTATGCCTGTGGGCGAAGCCGGGTTGGGACGTGTTTTAAACGTTGTTGGACGACCTGTTGATGGTTTGGGCCCGGTAAGTATGGAGAAAACAGCCCCTATTCATCGTGAGGCACCAAAATTTACAGAGCAGGATACTACGGTTCGAGTTCTTGAGACAGGTGTAAAGGTTATTGACTTGCTTGTACCATTCCCAAGGGGCGGTAAAATGGGAATGTTTGGTGGTGCAGGAGTCGGAAAAACCGTTATCATGATGGAAATGGTTCATAATATTGCTATGCAGCACGGTGGCATTTCGGTTTTTGCCGGTGTTGGAGAAAGAACCCGTGAAGGCAACGACCTTTACCATGAAATGAAAGATTCAGGAGTTCTTCCAAAGGCTGCATTGATTTATGGTCAGATGACTGAACCGCCAGGAGCAAGAGCTAGAGTTGCATTATCGGCTTTGACAGCGGCTGAATACTTCCGTGATGAAGAAGGTCAGGACGTGCTTATATTTATCGATAATATTTTCAGGTTTACACAAGCAGGCTCCGAAGTGTCGGCACTTCTAGGACGTATGCCGTCTGCTGTTGGTTATCAGCCTACTCTTGCAGTTGACCTTGGTGAACTTCAGGAACGTATTACATCTACTGATAAGGGTTCTATTACTGCTGTTCAGTGCGTATATGTTCCCGCTGACGACTTGACTGACCCGGCGCCGGCAACAACCTTTGCCCATCTTGACGGAACAGTTGTTTTGTCAAGGCAGATTGTTGAGCTTGGTATATATCCGGCAGTTGATCCACTTGATTCAACTTCAAGGATTCTTGATGCTGCTTATATTGGAGAAGAGCACTATCAGGTAGCTCGTACGGTTCAGAATACACTTCAAAAATATAAAGAACTCCAGGATATCATCGCGATATTAGGTATGGACGAGCTGTCAGATGAAGACAAACTTACTGTTGGTCGTGCCAGAAGAATTCAGCGATTTCTGTCTCAGCCATTCCATGTTGCTGAAGCTTTTACAGGAACCCCTGGTAAATACGTTAAAATAGAGGATACTGTTAGAGCTTTTAAGGAAATTGTTGAAGGAAAACATGATGATATTCCTGAGCAGGCTTTTTATATGGTTGGTGGCATAGAAGAAGTAATAGAAAAAGCCAAGAAGATGACAGAAGTTTAATACTATTTAATATATATGAGGGTTAAAGTATGGCTGGAAATATTAAATTAGAAGTTGTCACCCCAGAGAAATCTGTAGTTAGCGAGGATGCAAAGATAGTTGTTGCCCCTGGCAATCTTGGCGATTTTGGTGTACTAATAGGTCATACTCCATTTTTGAGTACCCTTAAAGTTGGTTCACTTCGCTATATAGATGCTAACAATACTGAGAGATATGTTTTTATAAGTGGTGGGTTTGCTGAGGCGCTTTCAGATAAAGTTACAGTACTGGCGGAATCTGCTGAAAGAAGACGTGATATAGATATTCAACGTGCAAAGACTTCTTTGGAACGTGCCCAGAAACGTCTGGCCGATATATCAAAAAAAGAAGATTTTGATTTTATGAGAGCGAGAACAGCTCTTGAAAGAGCTTTGCATCGTATTAAGATAGCAGGTTCAAGAGCATAATAATATTAGTTGTCTTTGGTGGTTGTAATAAATCTTTATTGATAGCTATAAGATAACTGTTTATATAAAAAAAGGACAGATCATGTAAATGGTCTGTCCTTTTTTTTTCATTTGTTAATTAAGACCGAATAAAGAATGAATTATAGGTAGAAAATGCAAACTGTTATTGACAACATCGCTGCAGTAATACTTGCTGCCGGTATGGGTACTCGCATGAAATCAAGCAAAGCCAAAGTGTTGCATGAAATTATTGGCAGACCTATGGTAATGTATGTTATAGAAACCGCAAGAAAAGTTGTTGGGAATAATTTAGTATTGGTGATTGGTAATCAGGCCGATACAGTAAAAAGAATTGTATCTGAAGAAACCGATGTGATTTTTGCCATTCAGGAGAAACAGCTTGGAACAGGGCATGCGGTTTTATGTGCACAAGCTTATATACCGGAACATGCAGATCAAGTTGTTATTTTGTGCGGCGATGTGCCATTAATTACTCCTAATACTATAATACAACTTATAAATAATCATATCAAGGCAATGCGAGATATATCAATTTTGGCAGTTGAAGTAGATAATCCAAAAGGTTATGGTAGAATTCTATTGGATGAAAATAGAAATGTTACTGGAATAGTTGAGGAAACAGACGCAACAGAGGAACAAAAAGCTATAAATATAATCAATACAGGAATTTACTGCGTTAAAAAAGATTGTTTGTTTAACACTTTAAAAAAGATTAAATCGGATAATGTTCAGGGTGAACTTTATCTTACTGATATTATTGGAATAGGGCATAGAGAAGCAAAAAACATTGGCGTACTGGTTGGCAGAGATATTGAAGAGGTTATTGGGATCAATAATTGCGAAGATTTAAAAAAAATTGAAATAATTATGCGAAAAAGACTAGGTAAAGCTTAGGGTAAAACGACTTGACTTTAGTTTTAAATACAGTATAAAATATTATGAGGTGAAATATTGGATAACGCAGTTATTTTACAACAATTTGAAGAAATTGAAAAAAAAATTGAAAAATTAATTCAGATTTGCAAATCGCATGAAGCAGCCAATTCTGAACTTAAAGAAAAAATCAAGAGATTGGACGAGGAACTTCAAGTTAAGGTTGAGGCAGAAAACAGTTATGCAAATGAGAGAGATTTGGTCCGATCAAAAATTGATGGTTTATTAGGCAAACTGGATGAAATTACAGAAACCTAACTTATAACCAGCATAGATCGATAAAGTAAAGGTATCATAGTTAATTCATTGGAACAACTTGTAACAATAGATCTTTTTGGGCAATCATATACTTTTAAAACTGACTCGAAGGTTTTTAAGGCTGAAGAAGTTGCTGATTTCCTTGTAAAAGAAGTTGAGAAGGTAGAAAGTCAGCATTCAGTTAAAACTTTAGATGTTACAAAACTTACAATTTTAATTTTAGCTGCTTTGAATATTGCTAATGAAAATTTTGAGATTAAAAGAAATGATTCAGAGTTTTTAAAAAATACTTCTCAACGTTTAAATCGCATAATACGTACATTGAATGAAAATATAGTATAATGATTTATAATGACAAGTTGAGACCAAATGAATATGTTGCTTTTGAAAATTGTAGTTTACCCCTGCCGTGTTCGTGATTGGGAGACGTTCTTTGACCCAACAGCATTTTGAAGGGAGCTTTCTCTAGTTTTGGTGTGCATGTTCTGCTTGTACAGAAAAGCCTAAAGAAACTATAAGGCGCCCACCTTTTCAATTAGGTTCAAAGACCTCCCACACGGCACTTTGGTGGGGGTTTCTAAAACTTGGATGCCCTTGACCTTATATTTTTCTTCCAATAATTCTATCCTATTTTCACCCCATTAATTTTTTAACAGCTTAACAGAATTATCGAAAAATTGTCATTATAGACTTTCAGATAAATAATTTCACTGTGTTATCAGTCGTTGACGTATAGACCAATACGCCTTTTTCGTTCTATCTTTGTGAAATAAATTATCTGAAAGTCTATAGAATTAGAGCTGCGATAATATTTTGATTGATTATTATCGATTCGATAGTTGAACATGTTTCAGCGAATTGTAACCTGTTGAATCCGGCAATCTTATTTGTTGTATTAAGGGCTCGGTCAAAAATAACCTGGTAGAATTTTGGATGCAAAAATGCCAAGTTATTTTTGACCGAGCCCTAAGTCTAAATCTTTTATGGGAGATTTATAATGGATGTATATATAGTCCTAATAGGCTTAGTTGCCTTTATTGTTGGTTTTGCCTTTGCTTATTGGATGAAAGGGAAAATGGTATTCGAGAAAATCAAGTCTGCTGAAGAAGAGGCTTTACGAATATTAAATGACGCTAGGCGTAAATCAGAAACTTTTTTAAAAGAAGCAAAGATTGAATCTAAAGATATTCATTACAAGATGAAGGCTGAGTTTGATGCAGAAATTAAAGAGACAAAAAGTGAATTGAAGAAAAGAGAGAATAGGTTGATACAAAAAGAGGAAAATATCGACCATAAAATTGATCAATTTGAGCCGAGGGAACGAGAGCTTGCTCGAAAAGAGAAAGCGTTGACCAAGAGAGAGGAAAATATTGAACAAAGCAAGCTGAAATATAATGAATTGATCGAAGAGCAGAAAATCCAGCTTGAAAAGATTTCAGGATTAACTGTAGAGCAGGCTAAGGAACTATTAATAAGGGCGATGGAGAACGAAGCGCGATACGAAGGCGCTAAACTTATCAAGAGGATTGAAAATGAAGCAAAGGAAGAAGCTGACAAAAGAGCTAAAAAGATAATGGCTACAGCTATTCAAAGGTATGCTGGGGATTTTGTAGCTGAACGGACAGTTTCTGTAGTACACTTGCCAAACGATGAGATGAAGGGACGAATAATAGGAAGAGAAGGGCGTAATATCCGTGCAATTGAAGCGGCAACAGGCATTGATCTCATTATTGACGACACTCCAGAGGCAGTTATTCTTTCTGGTTTTAATCCTGTAAGGCGAGAAGTCGCCAGGCTTTCTTTGATGAGATTAATATCTGATGGCAGAATACATCCAGCTAGAATTGAAGATGTTGTAAAAAAGGTTGGCCAGGAAGTTGATTTGGTAATAAAGGAAGCAGGAGAACAGGC
>QMMZ01000011.1 GCA_003647525.1 Deltaproteobacteria bacterium
GGAAATACCCTCACTGGTTTGGGCTAAATCAATGGATTAAAATTACATGAGGAGCCGTATACGCACCCGTACGTACGGTTCTGTGGGCAGACGGAGGCTTTATAGCCTCCTCTGACCCGATAAATTTTCAATTTTAATCTTAAGTCATTAAAATTATAAAACAATAATCCATTTGGGAAACTTTTAATGTAAACTACAAGATCATGTATCTTAAAAAATACCACATACATTTTGTAGGAATCGGAGGAATAGGAATGAGCGGCATTGCCGAGCTCCTTCTTAATCTCGGCTATAAGGTATCTGGTTCTGATATAAGGTCATCAGGCATTATAAGGCGGCTGAAAAGGCTTGGCGGTACAATATTTGAAGGGCATTCCGCGGAACAGGTCAGGGGAGCTGATGTTGTTGTGACATCATCTGCAATCGGGCTGGATAATACGGAGGTCGCTGCTGCAAGAAAAGCTTCAATTCCTCTAATACCAAGAGCGGAAATGCTGGCTGAACTTATGCGGCTAAAGTACAGCGTGGCTGTGGCCGGTGCGCATGGGAAAACATCAACAACCTCAATAATTGCTTCGGTCCTGAGTAAAGGAGGGCTTGATCCTACAGTGGTTATCGGCGGTAAACTTAAAGGCATAGACTTAAATGCGCTGCTTGGCAGAGGTGACTTTATAGTAGCCGAAGCTGATGAAAGTGATGGGTCTTTCCTTAAAATGTCGCCTACTATAGCGGTAGTAACCAATATAGACAGAGAACATCTCGATTTTTATAAAGACTTAACTTCCATAAAAAAAATCTTCTTAAGTTTCATTGACAGGATACCTTTCTATGGTCTTGCCGTGCTTTGCCTTGATAATGAGCCAATACAGGAGCTTATCCCGAAGATTAAGAAACGCTTTACTACCTATGGGATGAGCACCCAGGCTGACTTTTATGCAAGAGACATTGTGTTCAGCAATCAGAAAAGCAGGTTTGATATCTATCATATGGGCGATATGCTTGGAAACATAACTTTAAATCTTCCCGGTACCCACAATGTATATAACTCTTTGGCAAGCATTGCTGTTGGAATTGAGCTGGATATTCCCTTTGATATTATCAAGTATGCCCTGGAAACTCTTGAAGGTGTTCAGCGAAGGCTCGAGATCAAAGGAGAAAAAAGGGGTATTACAGTTATTGACGATTACGGGCATCACCCAACAGAGATTAAAACTACTCTGAGGGCTGTAAAAGAAAGTTGGCCGGGCAGGCGTATAATTGCAGTTTTTCAGCCGCACCGCTATACCAGAACAAAAGCGCTTTTTAATGAGTTCACGCGCTCATTCTACCAGTCAGATCTGCTTGTAGTTCTTCCAATTTATCCTGCGGGAGAAGAAAAGATAGAGGACATAGATGGCTGTATCCTCTGTGAAAGCATCAGGAGACATGGCCATAAAGAAGCTGTGTTCAAAGAAAGTTTCAAAGAGGCTGTTTTATATTTGAATGAAATATTAGAAGAGCGAGATATACTGCTAACTTTAGGGGCAGGAGATGTATGGAAAGTCGGGGAAGAGATACTGGATATATTGAAGTAACGGTTTACGGTTGTCAGTTCACGGTTTACGGTTGAGTAAACATAAAAGTAAAAGGCTTAGTTGTGAGAACTCAAGTTTATATTTCATGTGAGGTCAAGGTATTTTTTTGAAAAAAATTTGAGTCATTAGTCATGAACCGTGAACTGTAAACTGTAAACCGTGAACCGTGAACCGTGAACCGAAAACCATTTATAATGCTTGATTCTGATTCAAAAATATGGCTTGAAAGCCGGTTTAAAAACAGCGTCAGATTTGATGAATCTATGTCGAAGCATACATCTTTACGGGTGGGGGGTGCGGCCGACGCTTTTGTCATGCCTGAAAAGCCCGAAGAACTTGCGGATCTTATCAGGTGGTGCCGGAAGAAGGATATTCCTTTTCTTGTTATCGGAGAGGGAACGAATCTTCTTGTAAAAGACAGCGGCTTACGAGGAATTGTAATTGTACTTACGAAATGTCTAAAGACCATTACCAAAAAAGATATGGAAAGAAATGGTATCATTGTTACTGCCTTGGCTGGGGCAAGGATGCAGGCTCTTTGCTCTTTTGCTGTTAAGAATGGCCTCAAAGGGATGAATTTTGCCGTTGGTATTCCAGGTACGGTGGGTGGAGGCATAATGATGAATGCCGGAACTGCCCATGGATCAATAAAAGGTGTTCTTGATTCCATAAAGATTTTGCTGCCTGACGGGCATACTAAAATAATCATGAGAGAAAATTTGGACTTTGAATACAGAAAACTGTCTCTGAAAGATGAAGTAAAAGGAGGTAATCAAGGGCAGCCCATTATATTAGGGGCATGCTTTTGCCTGCGTCCTTCAGACCCGCGGAAACTTAAAAAAGATGCTGAGAAAATTCTGAAAGAAAGAAAAGAAAGACAGCCGGCGGGCCTGCCTAGCGCAGGATGTTTTTTTAAAAACCCTTTGTCCGGTAAAACAGCGGGAGAGCTTATTGATCTGGCCGGACTTAAAGGCAAGTCAATAGGTGGAGCAAAAATTTCATTAAAACATGCCAATTTTATCATTAACAGGAACAGAGCATCGGCCTCCGATATACTGGCTCTTATAGAACTTGTTCGGGGAACGGTGTCAAAAAAGTTCAACATTAACCTGGAGCCAGAGGTAAAAATTGTTGGGCAATAATCAGATAAGAAAAAACTGTTACAAGGGCACATCAACCAAAAAACGCGTCAAAATATTACAGCGCTTTGTTTTCTGTTTCGAGATATTGGCTGCGGTCGGCATTTTAACTGTAATGAGCTTTGTTTTTATTCTGGCTCACGATTTCATTACACAATGTGACTATTTCAGGGCTGATAACATAGTCATTAAAGGAGCGCATCGACTTTCAAAACAGCATATCCTTGAACAGGCAAATATAAATAAAGGAACAAATATTCTTTCCGTAAATCTTTCAATAATAAGAAACAGATTGCTGGCGCATTCTTGGATAGCCGAGACTGAAGTCAGAAGAGAACTGCCGGACATAATAACTATTGGTATTAAGGAGCATGAACCGCTTGCCATTTTAGATCTTGGCCGCAGGTTCCTTATAAACGTTAATGGAGAAGTATTTAAAGAATGGACTGCATCGGATCCTGATGTTTTGCCAATTGTCAGCGGACTTCAATTTTCAGACCTGAATGTTTCCGCTGAGCCACGCAGCACATCTTTTAATGCAGTAATGGAAGTTTTACGTCTTGGCCGGGAATCTGATAGCATTCTTCCAAACAGGAGAATAAGAAAAATCAGGGTGGACAGACAAACAGGTCTTACCCTCTATGCATTTGATCGAGTAAGAGTAATAAAATTGGGCTATCATGATTATCCAGACAAGTATGAAAGGCTTGAAAGCGTGCTTTTTTACCTGAAGAAAAAGAGATGTTTTCCGGATTTCAATTCTATTGATTTGAATCACCTGGATCGTATTGTTGTAAATCTTGTGAATGATGAATCATCTGCCGGGGATCATCAGGAGGTTTAACATGCAGGGAAAGGAAGAAATTGTTGTAGGCCTTGATATTGGAACTACCAAAATCTGCGCTGTTGTTGGTGAAATATCCGGCGCTGAAATCAATATAGTCGGTATAGGCACCCACCCTTCAATCGGGCTTCGTAAGGGAGTAGTGGTGAATATTGAATCAACCGTAGAATCTATAAAAAAAGCGGTTGAGGAAGCGGAGCTTATGGCCGGTTGCGAAATCTCATCGGTTTATGCTGGAATTGCAGGAGGACATATAACCGGCTTCAACAGCCGCGGAATTGTAGCGGTAAAAAGTTCTGAAATAACTGAGCTTGATGTTGAGCGAGTAATTGATGCTGCAAGAGCTGTGGCAATCCCAATGGACAGGGAAGTAATACATGTGATTCCCCAGGAATTCATTGTTGATGATGAGGCAGGTATTCAAAATCCTGTTGGTATGGCAGGGGTAAGGCTGGAGGCAAAAATTCATATTGTGACCGGAGCTGTAACGTCGGCTCACAACATTGTCAAGTGTGCAAACCGTTCTGGTCTTGATGTCTGTGATATTGTTCTGGAATCTCTTGCTTCCGGCGAAGCCGTGCTGACCGAAGAAGAAAAGCAGTTGGGTACGGGTTTGATTGACCTCGGTGGAGGGACAAGCGATCTGGCTATATTTTGCAACAAAAATATCAGGCATACTTTCGTGCTTGCATTAGGGGGCAACAACCTGACAAATGACCTGGCAATTGGACTGCACGCACCGCTTGGAGAAGCGGAGAAAATAAAGAAGAAGTATGGAACTTGCATTGCAAAAAATATCAGCAGCGAAGAAACTATCGAGGTTCCGGGCATGGGGGGGCGAAAGCCCAGGAAGCTTCCCAGGCAAATTCTTGGTGAAATTTTGGAACCCCGTATGGAGGAAATCTTCACATTGATAAATAGAGAAATTTATAGAGCTGGGATGGAGAAATTAATTTCGTCAGGCATTGTTTTAACGGGCGGATCAGCGCTTTTGAGTGATGTGACTGAAGTCGCAGAATCAGTTTTCAATTTTCCAACCCGGTTAGGTAAGCCTATGGAAATCAGTGGTCTGGTCGATGTCGTAAACAACCCCATGTATGCTACCGGCGTTGGGCTGGTTATATACGGTGCCAAAAACCAGACTGCTAAGAAGAAATTCAGGATTCGCGACAAAAATATTTTCAACTGTTTAATAACAAGGATGAAGAAATGGTTTAAAGAGGTAATTTGATTTTTCGATCAGGATGGAAATCAAATTAATTATTTGTAGGAGGGGGCTATGTTTACTTATGTAGATAATAATAAATCTGCAAAGATCAAGGTTATTGGGGTAGGTGGTGCAGGCGGAAATGCAATAAACAATATGATTGAATCCAATCTGCAGGGGGTTAAGTTTATTGCGGCAAACACGGATGCTCAGGCACTTGAAAATTCAAAGGCACAGCTCAAGCTGCAGATTGGAGAAAGGCTTACAGAAGGTCTTGGCGCTGGTGCTAATCCTCAAGTCGGGAGAGACGCCGCACTTGAAAGCAGGGAAACAATAAAAAGCGCCCTTGAAGACAGCCACATGGTTTTTATTACCGCTGGATTTGGCGGTGGTTCCGGCACGGGAGCTGCACCGGTTATAGCAGAAATTTGCAAAGAAATTGAAGCACTGACAGTTGCAGTAGTGACAAAGCCCTTTTCATTTGAAGGGAAGAAAAGGGCCAAACAGGCGGAAGAAGGCATTGCTGCATTAAAAGAGGTTGCCGACACAGTAATTATAATACCCAACGACAGATTAAGAGGAATTGCTTCAAAAAATGCAAAGATGGTCGATATGTTTAAGAAAGCAGATGAAATTCTTCTTCATTCCGTCAAAGGAATTACCGATCTTATTATGATGCCTGGTCTGGTCAATCTTGATTTTGCGGATGTTAGAACAACAATGTTAAGGGCAGGCATGGCCATAATGGGTACAGGTAGAGCAAGTGGGGCTAACCGTGCAAAAGAAGCTGCTGAAAGTGCTATATCCCATCCATTGCTCGAAGATATCTCCATTGTCGGCGCAAAAGGTGTATTAATGAACATAACAAGTACCAGTGAATTAACAATGGAGGAGATGACGGAAGCTTCCGATAGAATATATGAAGAGGTGGGTGAGGATGCCGATATTATCTGGGGGACTGTAGTTGATGAGTCTCTTGGTGATGAGATGAGAGTCACCGTTATTGCAACAGGGATAGGTACAGAGCATGAATCATCAATGTCTAAAAAATGCAGAAATAAGCACATGGATCATGAGCTCAGAGGAAGAATAAGAGATATTACTTCTGATGACATGAGGAACGCAGTTGACTTTGATGAGCCAACTTTTATCCGTCGAAACAAAGCGGTAGGTGAATCAACCGGAGCTACTTACAGGGGATACAAGGGAATAGTAATCGACAACAATGATCTTGAAATTCCTACCTTTTTAAGAAGAAAGGCGGACTAAGTAATATTGGTATCGAAAACCGGCAAGTCAAATAAAAGATATGTTGAATCGGAAATCGGTACAATCAGGAAAGGTTGTAAAGAAAGTATTCGAATAGCGCTTGTATATCCCAACAAATATCATGTTGGGATGTCCAGCCTTGGTTTCCAGACAGTATATCATTTATTAAACAATATTGAGGATGTTGCATGTGAAAGATCTTTCCTGCCCGATGAAACCAGTTCGCCCGCGGCCGGAATAACTACTATAGAATCAGGGAAACCAATTTCTGAATTTGATGTTATTGCTTTTTCAATTTCCTTTGAGAATGACTACCCCAACCTTCTGACCATTCTAGATAAAGCAGGTATCCCCTTGCATTCAAGCGATAGAGGAAGAACCCATCCTCTTGTTGTTGCAGGAGGAGTTGCCTGCTTTTTAAACCCGGAACCTGTTTCATCATTTATTGATTGTTTTTTGATCGGGGAGGCGGAATTGATGCTTCCCCAATTTATTGACAGCCTTGATAATAATATAAGCAGAAAATCCCTTTTAAAAGATATAGTACGCAAAGTACCCGGTACATACGTGCCTGCATTTTACGAAACAACCTATAATAAAGATGGAACAATTCGCTCCTTTGAACCATTACTTGCTGTCCCCGTCAATATCAGGCGGACGTATCTAAAAGACCTTTCCCAGGTGTCAACCTGCAGCAGTATAATAACTCCGCATACTACTTTTGATAATACATTTTTGATAGAAACAGGCAGGGGCTGTCCACATGGCTGCCGCTTCTGCAGTGCCGGATATGTTTACAGGCCTCCGAGATTCAGGTCTTTCCCGGTTATTGCAAAATGTTTGGAACAGGGAGTTTTGCTTACCGATAAAATCGGTCTTGTAGGAGCTGCGGTGTCGGATTTTCCCAGTATAAAAGGACTTTACGATTATGTTAATAATAAAAATATTAGGATATCGTTCAGCTCTCTCAGGGCTGACTCACTTTGCCCGGAGCTTATATCTTTGCTGCGGCAAAGCAAAGTAAAAACAGCTACAATTGCCCCGGATGCTGGATCTGAACGTATGCGCAAGGTAATCAATAAAGGCATTACAGAAGAAGAAATACTTAATGCCGCTGAAGGCCTTGTTGCAGGCGGTATCCCAAACTTAAAGCTCTATTTCATGATTGGTCTTCCAACAGAAACAATGGATGATGTAGAAGCCGTCATAGATTTGTGCAAAAAAATAAAACATCAATTTCTCGAATCAAGCAGGATTAAAAAGCGAATAGGGTTAATAACTGTAACCATTAATTCTTTTGTCCCAAAGCCGTTTACTCCCTTTCAGTGGGTTGCAATGAATGATGAACGTACTTTGAAAAAGAAAATAAAGATGATAAAGCATGGTTTGAAAAGAGTTGCGAACGTCCGTGTTCATGCGGATATCCCGCGCTGGGCTTATATCCAGGCTGTATTTTCACGCGGCGACCGCAGGGTTTCAGAAATTCTGACTTTAGCTAATAAAAATCATGGAAACTGGGCGCAAACGCTCAAGGGAACACCGATAAATCCTGATTTTTACGCTCTGAGGGAACGATCTCTGGACGAATTATTTCCCTGGGACTTTATAGATCATGGTGTAAGAAAGTCTTTTCTAAAACAGGAATATAAGAAAGCCCTGGATGGTAAAGAGACTCCACCATGCCCTATGAAATCATGCAATGTCTGCGGGGTCTGCAAGAAAGAGCTTGCTCAAAAATAAAGCGAGACCGTCTCAAGATGCTATCCACTTTCTGATACCTGGAACAATATCCTTTTCCCATCTGCCTGTAACGCGCAGGCTTATAAAGTGTTTATAAAGATTGTTCATTAAAACAAAAATCTTTTCATAAAGAAAAACCTTTTCAAGTAAAGCTGCTTCATTATCCTCTTGGGTTTCAACAGGTCCTGTTTCCGGTGTTTTGAGGCTTGATATATTGAGGCTCTCACCTTTTATATTAAATCGCCATTCATTATCGCCTGCTTTGTAAACAAGATTGAGTTCGGTTACAACCGCTCCTTTTTGCAGGGAGAGGATTCCTTCTTCAAGACCGGCCTTATCGCCTTTTATGGTAATGCTTTCAGTTGCATCGTTTTTATTGTTTTCAAGCACAATACGGTTTCCAATATCAAGGGATACAAGTTCTTTGTCTGATTTTTTCAGTATCTCCCGCTGGTTTTCCATGACGAACCACAGCCAGGTAAGAAATTCATAACCTAAAAATTTAAATCGATTGTAAGATACGGCTATATCAAGCATGTGCTACTCCGTGAATTTTGTGGGCGAAAGTTGTAATAAAAGATCTCGATCAGCATCTGAAAGGCCTGACATAAGATCGGCAGTAGTGTATGGAAAGAGCCTGATAAGGCTGAGCCTGAATGATTTTGAAAACAGTGTTTCAAGTTCTTCATTGGCAGCTTTCAGGTTTGAGAAAAACCACAGCCAGGATTCTTCCATGTTCCAGATCAGATCATAAATATTGGGCGTGGCTGGAATGCGAAGGCTGAGAACATCAATCACATGATCTTTTATGGACTTTTTTTCGTTTCTAGATAAATATTTCCGGCTGCTTTTCTCAAGTTGTCTGGCCATTTCAATAGCATAGTGTTTTTGTATAACTTTGGGCGGTATTGATTTCCTGTCCAGCCTCATTGAAAAAATCAGATATGGACCGATTACAAAGGAGGAGCCTTCAAAATCAGGGATATAAGGATTTTCAAATGATGTCCATCCGATAATCTTTTCCAGGGGATCATTATCTATTTCCTGGATGGCATTTTGTCTAAGCCCATTGTAAATTTTTTCAAGAACAGGTTTTTCAAGATTGCCTTTAACCTTATATCGTGTAACAGATACTGAAGAAGATAATAGACTCATAATTCCCCTATTTCTTAGACCTATGTTAAAATGAAAAGACGAAAAAAAAAGGTTTCGGCCTTATACTTCGGAAGGTTGCAAATCGCAATTTGTGGCCTTTCGAGGTATAAATTACCGGAACCCTATATTGTCTGGTGGGCCGTGAAGGAATCGAACCTTCAACCTACTGATTAAGAGTCAGGTGCTCTACCTAGTTGAGCTAACGGCCCAGTGAAGCCATTTAAATTAGCGCACCTTCGGTGCGAACTTTCGGGCTGTGATTATATTATTTTTTCGTAGGGGCGATCCTTGTGATCGCCCCGATTAGGGCGAATACAAGATTCGCCCCTACTATGAGAAAATGGAAATTCCTATACTATGAACTTAAACAAAATTGAACGTTTGTCAAAGGTCTCATTTATTAATGACTGAAATAAAAAACAAGGATTTCTAACAAATTTAATAAGCGCTGTCAATTTTTTTATTTTTTTACGAGTTTGGGTGTAATTAAAATTCACTTTCAACACCCCAAATTACATTTATTCTCTAGTTTTTAAGCTATAGTTTTTTAAACAAAACAATTTGTTTTGGATCAATTATCCTGCTCTTGGATTAACAAAAACATTTGGATTGATATTTAGCGCTAATAGATACTCTCCTTGCTGTTCCGTAAGTGGTATATTACTTAAATGTTGCTCGAAATTTGACATTATACTTGTAAAGGGTTATAAAATATAGGATTATAAGAAAATTAGGTTGTTAGATCCTGATTAATTAAAAGTTCTTAAAATATACTATTTATATAACTCCAGTAACTTAAGGGGTGAAAAAAGGTGTTAATGTCCCCCTGGCAGCCAGTGCCATTGGCCATGCCTTGGGGATTTGAGATTAACTGGTTAGTTCAGGAAAACGAAGCGCAGATTGAGTACCATCTCGATGAATTGACGAACATCATTTTCTATGGTCTGGTGTCCTATAAACGGGTGCCAATGCGTGAACTTTAATTGAGAAATACCAACATCAATCTTAAGGAGGTACGAATCATGGCGGAAAACCGGATGAAAGATCGTATTGTGGAGGAATTGAAGAAGGCCAAAGAGGCGGGACAGATCACCACAGAAAAAGTACGTGAGCTTGTCAGGGATGCGGTATCTGCTGCCGTGGCCGAAACCAGGGGCGGTGTTGAGGAACTCAGCTCTGTTGTCAAAAATGCTGTAGCTGCTGCTGTGGAAGGTTTGAAGGAGGCTGGAGCAGATACAAAAGAGACTGTAAAAGGAGCTGTGGAAGGGGCCATTGCCGGAGTTCGCAGCCGCGGAGATCAAGCAGTGGAGGCCACCAGGGATGAACTCCGGAAACTCGAAAAACGACTCGAAGATGAAAAGACGGAGTTGGCGCAAAGTCTCAGAAAAAGCCTGAAAGGGGCAAAAGAGGCGGGCGCTGCCCTGCCCGAAGATATCAGAGAGAGAGTTGAATCTGCTGTATCTGATATCAAGCTGAAAAGCACAGAGCTGTTAGGTTTGACCAAACAGACCGTTAAAGAAGCAGTCAAAGAGGCCATCGAGTCCGGTAAAGATGTGAAAGAGACCGTAGTACATATTACCAGAGATGCTACTGAAAGAGCCGTGAAGGAAGGCCGTTTCAGCGCTGACAGGGCGAAAAGAATTGCTGAAAAAGTCATGTTCGGCGCTGTAGAAGCTGCCGAGGAGGCCGGCAAAGAAATTAAAGATGTTGCTGTTGGCGCTTTTGAAGGAGTTCAGAAAGGGATCGCATCAGCAGTAGAATCTGTTGGGGACAGGGCAAAGGAATTTGTCCGTAAGGACCTTGCCCGGACAAAGGAAGACCTTGAGGCAATCGAGGGCCTTTTCATAGAAACTACTCGCAAAGTAGCCCAACGTTCGGGAGATGTGGCAAAGGATGTATTAAATGACCTTGCGGATCAGGGCAAAAAAACGACCTCTGTCTTGAGGAGAAAGGCTTGCCATGCTGCGGAAGAAGCGGCTACAAGCCTGAAACAAGCAGGGAAGGGTGCAGCCAAGGCAACCACGGAAGCTGTCGGCAAGGCAGCCCATATTATGGCCGAAGAAGCAAAGGAACTCGGAAAAAGGTCTGTGGCTGTGGCTAAAGGAGCTATCTCCGGCATGTGGAAGGGCGCAAAGGATGCTATTAAAAAAGAAAAGGAGGAATAATCATGACCAGGAGGATAATAATAACACTTTTAGCGTTTGGTCTGGTTATTGGTTTTTCAGCGCCCGCGGTCTTTGCTGCTGACCAGCCAAGTCGGGCAAAAGCCGAATCACAAAGTGAAAAGCAGTGGGGAAAAGCCATTAAGACCCAGGTCGCCCTGGCCAAAGTCAAGGTCGCTCTACTTTATGCCCGTTCTGAACTTTGGCTCAACAAAAACAAGGAGGCTACACTCCGTTCGTTGGAAGAGGCCAAAACATATTTGGACGAGACCTATCAGAGCGCTGATAAATCTACTCGAGAACAGATATACGCTCTGAAAATAGATGTCGAAACGGCAATGAACAGTGTGCGGAAAAAAGGCGAACAGGCTACTTCGGAGTTATCGGCTCTTGCGGACAGGAGCGAGGCGGTGTTAAATACTGCCATTGCAGAAACCCAGACAAAAGCAGCAGCCTTGAAGAAGGAGACTGCCACGCGTATGGCCCTGATCCAGGCAGAGGCTGCACAACTTAAGGCCAAAATTGCCTTAGAAATAGATAATGCCCCGGAAAAGGCGAAACAGGCATTGACTGAGGCCGAGGGGTATCTGGCAGATGCCGGGGCAAGTGCATCTCAACGGGCTGCTCAGGGAATTGCTAAACTGCAAAGCCAAACGCGCGAAACCAGGAAGGCCATTACTGATAATGTCAAAAAAGCCAAAGGAAAACTTGATGCCCTGATCGTACACACAGAGGAAAGGCTTCAAGCGTACGGTACTATCGTCAGGGAAAGTAAAGAAATGGGCTTACTCAGAAAAAAATATGCCCAACTTGAGGCTCAGGTCTCACTTCTGAAAGCTCGTCTTGCAACTGAAAAAGAGGCTACTTATGAGCAGGCACATTACTACTTAGATGAAGCAAAAGTCTGGTACGTCCGGGCCAAATGTGAAGCCAAAGAAGGACTTGAGCAGCGAATAGCTGCCATTGAAAAACAGATTGATGACGCCAAGGTGACTTTGAAGAAGAAGGCTAAAGAAGCACGCCAGGAGATAGCCGATTTGCTGAACCGGGCTGCTGACATTGTTAAGAATGAAAAGTAACCACTGGTATATTTTAAACATTGCGGTCCGGTCCGTGTATAAACGATCAGGCCGCAGTTTATTATGGGGGTGGAGAATTCATACCACAGATAAAATGATCAATACTTTTCATAAAAAAATTCCTCAAGCAAGGGTTGGTTTGGCTCTGGGAAGTGGCTCTGCCCGTGGATGGGCGCATATTGGGGTGATTAGGGCGCTGGCCGAGTCAGGTGCCCGTGTGGACTATGTTGCCGGCACAAGTATTGGCGCGCTGGTGGGGGCAGTTTATGCATCTGGTGAAATTGACACTCTGGAAGAGGTTGTCCTGTAGCTTGACTGGAAGCAGATCGTTTATTTCTTTGATGTAATTTTGCCCAAATCGGGTCTTATTGATGGGAAAAAGGTTTCTGTTTTCATCGGTAACGATATTAAGAAAATTAGTATCGAAGATCTTCCTTTTCGCGCCGTGTCAACTGATCTGAATACCGGGGACGAGGTCGCTATACGAGATGGGGACATCATTGAAGCTGTCAGGGCCAGTATATCTGTCCCGGGAATATTTACACCGGTCAAAAAAAACGGCACAATCCTGGTGGACGTCGGTATCATCATGCTTATGGGCATTGTGGTAAAGAATGCCATTGTATTAGTAGATTACACCAAACAGTTGAAAAAGCGCGGTATGAACCTCCATGACGCCATTGTCAATGGAGGGAGGACACGTCTGCGTCCTATTCTCATGACCAGCCTGACAACTATCTTTGGTATGACCCCCCCTGGCCATTTCCAGTGGGGAAGGGTCGGAAATCTGGAACGCGCTTGGCATTACGGTAATCAGCGGGCTTCTAATCAGCAGTATTGTCACATTAGTCCTTATACCGCTTGCCTATTCTGTTGTTCATGGATACAGACAAAAGTTCAAAGGGGAAAGTATATAGAAAACGGAGAAGCATTGACTTTTTACGAGTTCGTTAAATCCGACTGGTGGAGCATATTGATATGATTTCGGGCAGTCTGAATATACTCTTTTCTTTTTGCCTTTTTTCCATTCTTGGCTGGGTTCTGGAGGTATCTTACCGTTCTTTGCGTGACAGGCGCTTTGTCAACCCGGGCCTTTTGAAAGGGCCTTATCTCATACTTTACGGCGCCGGCGCTCTGATACTTATGGGTTGTGTTTCGCTGATCCATGAATATAACTTTCTTGAATCTAATTTTCTTATCAAGGTTTTTGTCTATTTTGCGGCCACAACAGGCATTGAACTGATTTCCGGTTTTAATGCGCAATATTTTTTTCATGTACGCTTGTGGGATTATTCGGATCAGCGTTTTCAGTATAAAGGTCATATATGTTTAAAATTCTCCATTTACTGGATACTGCTGGCATTTGTTTTTGAATATTTTCTTTTTCCTTTATATCAAATCCTGATCATTTGGCTGCCGCATGGCGTCAAAATCCTTTTTGTAGGAGTGGTTGCTTCAATGATGTTTATTGATCTTGCAGTATTATCCGTGAGGCAATTTCTGTTTGCAAATAAATGGACAAAAAAAGAAGAGGCTGCGATAGAGACTGAGTTCTTAGAGACAGCGGCCCCATTACTTGACAATCCAACCGTAAAAGCCCTGTCGCAATACAACCACCACAGGGGCAAGACCAGACTGGATCATGTAAAGGAAGTGGCCTGGCTTAGTTTTCTCTGGGGGAAACGGCTTTCTCTGGATTGCAGTGCAATAGTGCGTGGAGCTTTGCTGCATGATCTCTTTTTTTACGACTGGCTGCGCGAAGGGCCAAGACTTCATGGGTTCAGGCACCACAATATCTCTTTGAAAAATGCGCGCAAAGTAACCTTTCTTTCCAAAAAAGAAGAGGATATTATCAAAAAACACATGTGGCCGCTTACAATCATACCGCCGCGTTACCCTGAATCCTTTGTCGTTTCGTTTGTGGATACATTTTGTTCTACACGAGATTATATAGGAAGCTCAAAGGGAAAAGGGGATTGTTCACGGTTTACGGTTCACAGTTAACGGTTGATTGAAACATAAAGGCGAAAGGCCTTGATGCTAAACTGAGAACTCAATTTTATATTGCATGTAAAGTTAAAATATTATCTGAAAAAATTCAAGGCATAATTCAACAAAAAAACCGTAAACCGTAAACTGATAACTGTGAACGGTTACTGGAAAAGCTGAAAGGGAAAAACTCAAAGGTAAATGATAACAAAAATGGAAAATACTTATTCAGCAGGTGTTGATATTGGCTCCACAACAGCCAAGGTCGTGATATGCGATGCTGATAGCAAGATGCTTTTTGAGCGCTATAGACGCCACCAGGCAAAGACCGTGGAAACGGTTCAAGAAATTTTGCAGGAAGCATTGGACGAGCTGGGCAATATCCCGGTCGAGTTGACAGTGACAGGTTCAGCAGGTATGGGGCTTGCCGAGACATATAATCTTCCGTTCATCCAGGAGGTGGTGGCTTCAGCGCGCTTCATAAAGGATGTCTATCCTGAAGTCAGAACTTTTATCGAGATAGGAGGGGAAGACTCCAAAATCATCTTTTTTGATGATCATTTTCGTCCGGACATGAGAATGAACGGCAGTTGTGCCGGGGGCACGGGAGCATTTATTGATCAGATGGCTGTGCTTCTTGATGTGCCTGTCTCTGAATTTAATGCGCTGGCTGAAAAGGCTGTATCCATTTATCCCATTGCTTCCCGGTGCGGTGTTTTTGCCAAGACCGATATTCAGGCCTTGTTGAGCAGAGATGTTTCGAGAGAAGATGTAGCTGCTTCTGTATTTCACTCAGTCGCCATTCAGGTGATAACCGCTCTTTCGCGGGGCCGCGACATCAAAAGCAAGATACTCCTTGGCGGCGGCCCGTTGAGCTTTTATCCTGAGCTAAGACGGGCGTTTGTTAAAGTTCTGGCAATAAAGAATCCAAACGACCTGATTATTACCGACCGGCCTGAACTCATCCCTGCCATGGGCGCGGCGCTGCTCCATGAGGATCAACCGCATCAGATAAAGCTTAAAGACTTACTGTTATTGTCCAAAACCAAAGATTTCGGAAAGATAAACCAGGCTTCGAGGAGGCTTACGCCCCTTTTTGAAAGTAAAGCGGAATTTGAATCGTGGCAGAAAAAGCACCTTAAGAACCTGGTGCCCAGGGTCAGTCTGGACCAGGTAAAAGACAAAGACCTTTTTCTGGGTATAGATTCCGGCTCTACTACTACAAAGCTTGTTCTTGCTGATGACAGGGAAAGATTTGTCATCGGTCATTACCGGCCCAATAACGGCAATCCTATCCAGGCTGTAAAGGAAGCGTTGTCTGAATTTGCAAAAAAATTCAAAAAGGCCGGTTTCCGGCCACGCATTATCAGGACAGCCGCAACCGGTTACGGTGAAGACCTGATCAAGGCTGCCTTTGGCCTGGATGACGGCGTGGTGGAAACCATGGCGCACTACCGGGCAGCCAGGCGCTTTGACAATGAAGTTTCGTTTATTTTAGACATCGGTGGCCAGGACATGAAAGCGATCTATATCCGGGATCATGCTGCGTCGGATATACAGGTCAATGAAGCGTGTTCATCCGGATGCGGTTCATTTCTTGAGACATTTGCCTCTTCCCTGGGATACAGCATCACGGATTTTGCCAAAATAGCGTGCGAGAAAAATGCCCCGTTTGATCTGGGAACCAGATGCACTGTTTTTATGAACTCAAAAGTCAAGCAGGCATTGCGCGAAGGAGCAACAGTTGCTGATGTTTCAGCGGGACTTGCTTATTCGGTAATTAAAAATTCTATTTACTAGGTTCTCAAATTAAGAGATGTCGAGATCTTAGGGA
>QMMZ01000012.1 GCA_003647525.1 Deltaproteobacteria bacterium
CATTTTGTAACCAATATGTCTTTAACTTTTTTCAGAAAACTTGTTTTTTTATTCTTTAGTCAATATTCTATTCAATCGTTGTACCTGATTGGTCAGTTGGGGAAGTTATTTCGTCCACGTTCCTTAGAGGTACGCTTCCGCCTGTAGTCGATGAAAGCCTGGAAGATACTTTTCGAACATTAAGATCCTATGTGCAGATCTATCTAAAAGAGGAAATTCTTGACGAGGCAATTGTCAGAAATATCGGTGCATTTAGCCGGTTTCTGGACATGGCAACCGATCAGAGTGGAAAAATTGTCAATTTCTCAACCATCTCACGGGAAACAGGAGTGAGTGGCAAAACCGTAAAAGGTTACTATGAAATACTGGAAGACACGCTGGTCGCGATAAAACTTGAGCCATACCTGAAAAGCGCTCGAAAAAGGTTAGTAATGCATCCCAAATACTATCTTTTCGACATCGGCGTTATTAACGCCATTAACGGTAGAACATACATATCCTCAGTAAAAGGGTCAAGCGTATACGGAATGCTGTTCGAGCATTTTGTCATCCTGGAGACCCATCGCCTGATTCATTATGCTGAAAAACCTTTTCGGATCTTTCACTGGAGGTCTTCCCATGGAGCAGAGGTTGATATGATAGTAGAATCAGTCGATGTCTTGTGGGCAATTGAAATCAAATCTTCACCGGTAGTCAAATCCGGCAATCTCAGAGGGTTAAAATCATTTATGGAAGATCATCCCAATGCCAGACCTCTTTGTATTTCCACATGCGATACACCATATATGGCAGGAAGGATTCCGATTATTCCATGGCGCATGTTGTTTGGAAAAGACTACTTGAACCTTGCTTGAAATAACCATCCTAAAATATTGTATACTGCACAAAATTACGGATTATTGTGACAAGCGTAGCGATATTACCCCTATGACGTCAAGAAATTCCGTCATATATTTTGTCTTCGGTGAACTGTTACTCCTTGTTTTGTTTAGATCGTTGAATAGGCAGCCGATTGCTTTTATAAAAACAGCTCTCTCAGCTTATCCTTGTCGTTTTTGATAATTTCCGGCTTTCCGGAATAAGCGATTTTGCCCAGCTTTATCGAATAAACATGATGGCAAACTTCAAGCACCTCACGCACTTTTTGCTCCACGATAAGGACGGTTACCCCGAATTCACGGTTAATCTTGCGGATGTGGTTCATCATAAAAGTTACCAGCTTAGGTGAAAGACCAAGAGACGGCTCATCCATAAGAAGGAGTCTGGGGCTGTTGATCAAGGCTCTTCCTATCGCCAGCATCTGCTTTTCCCACCGCTCAATTTGCCCGAGTTTTGCTTTTTTCGCTGCTCAAGTTCAGGGAAAAGCTCCCATATTTTATTCAGTTCAGTTTGAAAGTTTTTTTTAGGCAGATGAAACCCGCAATCAAGTTTGATGCCTTTGTATTCTACAGGAAGTGGATATTGCATTTTGAATGGTATGTCTCCTATTTTAACTCATGGGCAAGACACTGTTCATAAGTTGACTCAAGTAACCCTGGTCCCAAATGCCGATGAACTTCTAATGCACATCCAATAATACGATTTGATAATTTATCGAATTCCATTCTTTGTGTCCTTCGTGCCCTTCGTGGTTCAGTCCCCACTATTTTTTAAAAGCATACTCCCCTATAAAGCCTTGAGGCCTGAAGAGCATAAAAATAACCAAAAGAGCACCATAAATAATCTGTCTCATGTTAGCGGCAATTGAACTCGGCATACCTAAAAAGCGCAAAGCCTCAGGAAGAATAACCAGTACAGCCGCTCACAGAACAGAACCCCATATATTACCAACCCCTCCGATGATAACTATTGAGATAATAAAGATAGACTCCATGATGGTGAACGAGGTGGGATCAATGAAGCTTATATAATAGGCATACATCACGCCAGCAACAGAAGCCATGCCGGCGCCAATTACGAATATCAGTACCTTATAAGATGCCACGTTTTTCCCCATGGCCTGGGCAAATATTTCATCTTCACGTATGGACTTTAGCACACGGCTAAAGGGAGAAGTAACAATCTTGTGAGATACCCATAAAGTGATAATACAAAGGAGAAAGACAACAATCAGGAAATCGTAATGAGTAGCTATCTTCCAGCCGAAAATCGTGGGCTGCGGAATACCTGGCAGGCCCATGGGGCCGCCGGTAAAGGCAACCCAGTTGCTCATGACACTGAAGGTTATTACCTGGAGGGCAAAGGTGGCAATAGCAAAATAATCGTCACGGATGCGGAGCGAAGGGATACCCACCAAGGCCCCTAAAAGACCCGAAAGAATCACGGCACAGCTTATATTAGCGAGAAATGGGCTATGGAGCTTCAGGGCTAATAGAGCAGCTACATACGCACCCACTCCGTAAAAGGCAGCGTGGGCAATAGATAAAAGACCTGCATATCCGGTAATGAGGTTAAGGGATACGGAAAGAATGACATAAATGCCGATGAGGATCAGGATGTGGAGTAAATATTCCATTTTTAACTCTAACCTTTTTTTTGCTTTCTTTCATACCTGTCTTTACGTAATGAATTATCTCAAGAAGTTTTGGCATATCCTCATCAGGTATATCCTGCAATTCCTTAATAATCTCATCCTTATATTTGGTTTGTGAATTCACTGATATACCTCCTGGCAAACTCTCTCCTTTGCCTGCTTTAGGTAATGAATTATCTCCAGTAGTTTTGGCATATCTTCAAAGGAAATTTATAATCTTATGGACGTTCCTCGTGCACGCTGGCGTTAAGTACAATCATTGGTAGTCCCTACAAAACAGTGCAGGTCAATAATTTCAACAAGTTACATATCATAGCTTCTGGCGACACATGGCGAAAAATCAGGTGTTTACAAAGCAAAACAGGGCGATGTTTCCAAACCTGCATTGCTTTGTAGGGACTACCGCCAATTTGGAGAAGATTAGGTAAATATTCTCCTGGCAATTTTTTTATTTCAAGATCCAGCAGTTCCTCATATCTTATCGATTTTGAGCTCATAATAGACCTCTCATGGAATATAGATCTTGCCGAATAACTGATGAAGTAACGAAATCCGGCCTATCGTGGCTAAAGAAATAATCGGTGTGGCATTAGATACAACCTTTATACATTTTACTCTTGAACAATATGCGGGGTGGTTTTGCTTTCCTTCAGTGATAGCAGGATAGAATCGTCTATTTGTAGTCGCATTTCTGTCAACATATCTTTTCCTTTCCTAATGGATTTGCTCAAAAATCCATACCAAATTAGCTGGTTATGGTCAACAAAAAACCACCTTGCCCCGACCAAACCGAATACCGAACAAACCGCTGTCCTCAGAGGCATCTGTCATTTAGCATCGCGTATTCAAGTATTCGCTGGAAACTTGGAATGATTGCCCTATCGGCTGAAAATCAGCCAGTTCTTGACGCATAAGTTTGGATCGAATTTGCTCAAAACGGCTGATAACTTCTTTGGAATAAAGTCGCTCGCCACAGTGCAAGCAAATTTCAGCGCGCGCACTTAATACCGCAGTGTGCTTTCCACCACGCAGAAGTTTCTCAACGTCTTTTTCGACCATTTCGCCACCGCACACGGGGCACTTATCAAATGGTAGCATCTTTTGGTCTCCTTGTTCGCCAGTTGATCCAGAGTTTTGGATCGGGACGATACACAGTAATTAGGACGGCCCAATGGTTTTCCTGATTGTAAGCCCAAACGCTGTGCACTGGGTCGTCCCTGAAAGTTTTACCATAGATTAGGCAACTCGGATATGGTCTATCGCTTGGATACTCCTCGATAATCTCACCTTGAAATACAGTCATTAAGATTTCGTCGAAGGATAGCCGATCTGATTGCGCTTCCTCGTCAGCATGGTCCGTAATGCGTATTCTATCGCACCTTATCGCGTCAATAATGTCTTCCAAATTCACGGGAAGTTCCTTTTGCAGTTTATGAGCAAATCGGGGGCAAAATCATCACTGTAAGGACAAGTGACTCCCCGAACTGATAGGCTGTTGTAAAAGTTAAGGAATATCCAGGGAGAACTGTTGAAGACAGCGCTCCTTACCATTTTCTTTCTACCTCTACGTCTTGATCCTTTAATTAGGCGAATTTAAGCCGCATACCTAAGCACTTCTATTTCTGCCGCAACGTCTGCATTCTCAAGAGTTTTTTCCACACGCTCCAATACAGGGTCATCTATTAAGTATTCCCTGCAACCGTCACACTGCAAGACGGGTACCTTCTTCAAAATAACAATGCTTGCTTCAGTTAATTTAAAGGGCAGATCTGTGATCATAGATTTCATTGTAGATCCACACACATGACATTTCATGGTGATCGCCTCCTCGTTTTGAAACCTTCCTCCCATTCTTGTGGGCTTGGATACAACTTTCATACATGTTATTCTTAAACAATATGCTGGGTGGTTTTAGTGCTGTTAATCATTTCATCAATAAGCGCTTCATCGTAATCAAAGATTGGCTCATTTTCCGCTTGAAGCTTCCGGATAAATTCCAGGCGGGTATATCCGGCAAGTTCTGCGGCTTTCCCCAGGCTTAATTTATGCTTTCGATATAATTGGATGGCATGCTGAAAAAGCATTTCTTTAATAAAGGTGTCTTTGCTTCTCTTATACCTTTTCCTTTCCTAAGGGATTTGCTTAAAAATCCATACCAAATTAGCTGGTTATGGTCAACAGGAAACCGCCTTTAAGAATGAAGCCACATATCCCCTATCGCGGCTTGGTATGGCTCACTGTAAACGCCGAGAAAGCGCGGATTCTGAGGAGTGGAATAAACCGGGGATATATCATTAAAACTGTTGCAAGGATGGTTTTCCAAAAAAAGTAAGAACCAGGCATTAATAATTTCTTGCTTTCCTTGTAATTTTTTTGATTAAAGAAGGCAGATCGTCATTCCTAAGAAAATAAGGCAAAAATACGGAATACACTCTTCTGCGTTTATTCGCTGGATCGAAAAAGAAAACACATAGCTTCTCGCGATGGTGACAGAGGAATATTTTCAGCCGGCAAGACTCTATTATGATCTTTTTGATAAAGCAGAACTACAAAGGATCTTTTCAAGACTGCGCTGCATGGATTATGATGGAATTCAGTACCGTTGGGTCTGGCTTTATTGCCATGGTTACCGATATTGCCGTTGTGTACAAACTGTTCAGACATAATCCTGACGGCCCGCCCAGACATAATGACTTTTTTAGCGGAGATTCCGTAGAAATAAAAGACCCTGACAAACTGATGAAAGAACTTGCTGAGCTGACATCTTCGGCAGAAAATCCCACGGAAAAGTTGAGAATAGCTTTATCTCACTCAGAAAATACCGCTAAAAAAACACTTCCCCATGTTTTCATATATTTTTAATGGGCTAAATGCTAAATTTAGATTCAAAATGAAAATTGCTGCACTACATTCCTTTTGCTTGACTTCCACATATCATAGCATATAATATGCTATATTATACTAACCTAAATTGAGCGATTAGCAATTAGTTTAATGATTGCAAAATGTTTTTACTATTACAAATTCTCACCTGTTGGGTGTTATTTCCAATTAACCTAATGCCCTGATTTTTTAGAGCTAAACGCTAATGGCTAACAGCTAATCGCTTAACATAGATATCAACAAAGGAGGGTAGTATGGGATCAAGAAAAACAGCCAGCGCCAGAGCATTGATAGAGCCCGAGGTCAAGAAAGAGGCTGAAAAGATACTCAAAAGCCTTGGATTATCAGTTTCAACATCATTTGAATTGTTTTACAGGCAGGTTATTGCCCAACGTGGGTTACCTTTTGAACTCCACGTTCCCAATGAAAAAACCATGAAAGCTATTGAAAATTCCAGACAAGGCAAAGGGAAGGCATTTTCTACACTTCAAGAACTTTTTGATGATCTCGGGATATAAACATAATGAGATCAATCAAACGCGACACACAGTTCAAAAGGGACGTTGATCGTATAATCAAACGCCATAAAGATGCGAACAAGTTGAAAAATATTATTAAGCGCCTGGCCAATGCTGAAAAACTGCCGCCACGAAATAAAGATCATCAACTCAAAGGCACATTAAAGGACTGTCGAGAATGCCATATTGAGTCTGACTGGTTGCTCATTTATCGTATAAAAGGAAGCGAACTTTGCCTCATTCGAACAGGAACACATTTAGATTTGTTTAAGTAGTGTCTGAACGAAAATCCATGCTGCATGATTTGTTGGGTTTCGTGTTGCGTTGTCCGGGCGCATTACACCTTTCAAAAAGCAGCCTGCGCAAGCCCGCGACGTAATTTTTTTATAACATGGCTGAAAAGACAACATCCGGTGAAGAAGGGAGAGGCAGAAGGCCAGGTTGTGATCAGAAGGGTAAGATAGTCTCAAGATTAAGAAATTGGATATTAATGGAGCTTCGCTTTTTGCGGGATATGGACAAGCGATTAAAAATGCAGATAGACGACAAAAAAGCAATATTCGGATGGAGCATGTATGACTGGGCCAATTCGGCCTTTGCCACTACAATTATGGCTGGCTTTTTCCCGATTTTTTTTAAGCAATACTGGAGTGCGGGTGTTGATGCCACGGTGAGTACAGCAAGATTGGGGATGGCAAATTCGATTGGCGGTATCTTTGTAGCTCTATTTGCACCAATACTTGGAGCTATTGCCGACAAGGGAACATCAAAAAAGAAGTTTCTAATGTTCTTTGCCTATATGGGCGTGGTTATGACTTTGTCCCTGTATATGGTTTCAAAGGGCAACTGGCCAATAGCCGTTGTTTTGTATGTTTTTGCAACTGTCGGATTCTCGGGAGGAAACATTTTTTATGATTCATTATTAACCGGTGTTGCTTCAAAAAAGAAAATGGATTTTGTTTCTGCGTTGGGATTTTCGCTGGGATATCTGGGCGGAGGCCTTCTTTTTGCTTTAAATGTATGGATGACCCTCAGGCCTGAAACATTTGGATTTGCTGATGCCGGAGAAGCTGTGAAATTTTCGTTCCTTTGCGTTGGTGCCTGGTGGGCGTTTTTCTCTATACCGCTCTTTATTTTTGTGAAAGAACCTGTGAGCAGAGATGCTGTATCCGGCGTGAATATGGTGAAAGCAGGCTTTGTCCAGTTAAAAGAAACTTTTCATCAGGTCAGTCGCCTGAAGCCCATATTCATATTTCTTATGGCGTACTGGCTTTATATGGACGGGGTGGACACAATAGTACGTATGGCAGTAGATTATGGAATTTCAATCGGCTTTGAATCAAATGATTTAATAGTTGCTTTGCTTATCACACAATTTATCGGATTTCCTTCCGCCATAGGATTTGGTTATCTTGGGGGCAAGATAGGCGCCAGGCGTTCAATTTTTATAGCAATTGGAGTTTATCTCTTTGTTTCCATATGGGGCGCTTTTATGCAGAACAAAATTGAATTCTATATTCTTGCCATTATCATTGGTATGGTGCAGGGCGGGATACAGGCATTAAGCCGCTCTTATTATGCCAAGATAATTCCTGTGGACAAATCAGCCGAGTACTTTGGCTTCTATAATATGCTTGGAAAATTTGCAGCGGTCATCGGTCCTGTTTTCATGGGATTAATCGGCCTTATGGTCAGACATATGGGATACAGCAGTGATATCGCGTCAAGAGTCAGTATTATGTCTATTTCGCTATTCTTTATTGCAGGCGGAACTTTATTATATTTTGTAGATGAAGAAAGAAATAATGAAAAAATATAGTCTATTGAATAAATTGCTGGGACTGTTAGCTAAAATTCTAATCAGGCTTCGTTACAGCATCAAAATAAAAGGGCTGGATGATATAAAATCAAGGGGAAAAAGCAGCATTCTCTTTTTGCCGAATCATCCTGCATTGGTAGATCCTGTCATCATAGTTTCTATTTTGCACAAAAATTTTTTCCCGCACTCACTTGCCGTTGAATTCCGGCTAACTAATCCTTTGCTTGCATGGATAAGCAAACGCTTTGGAGCAAGGTTGATCCCTGATATTCCTAGAGCAGGACGTGCTGCTTCCACAGTTATTAAAGAAGTGCTTTCGGAAAGTATTGAACATATTCGAAGCAATGGGAATTTTTTGCTCTACCCTGCGGGCCACCTCAAAAGGAGTTTCATGGAAGAAATCCGGGCAACCAGCGCAGTCAAACTAATTCTGGAACAGGTTCCAGATGTCCGTGTGGTTCTGGTACGTCAGAATGGCTTATGGGGAAGCAGTTTTAGCTGGGCTTCAGGCAAGAATCCGGATGTTATGTTTAACCTTAAGCAGGGCCTGAAGTATCTTTTTCTTAACGGCTTATTTTTCATGCCGCGCAGGCCGGTACAAATTGAATTTGTCGAACCAAAAAACTTTCCCCGCACAGCAGACCGGATTACCATGAACCGTTTTTTAGAGGATTTTTACAATGCCGATGCTTCCCGAAATACCTATGTCCCATATCTTTTCTATGAGAAGGGTGGTGTTAGGATATGCCCTGAGCCGGAGCATGTAAAGATCGACTGGAAGACCGATGCTGTGCCTGAAACCACACAGAAACTGGTGATTGAATTTCTGGGGCAATTTACGGGGCAGACAGACATAAAAAAAGATCATCATCTGGCGTATGACCTTGGACTGGACAGTCTTGCCGTTGCAGAAGTAATTGCATGGCTGGAAAAGGAATTCGGGTTTTCCCAGGTTGATACTGGTTCATTGAATACTGTCTGGGATGTAATGCAGGCTGCAATGGGCAAAGGAGTGGCATCTGATAATGTGCCATTGAAACCAGCGAGTCAGAGGTGGCTTAGACAACCTTCTTCAAACACTCAGTTAACCGTAGCCGAAGGGAGTACGATAACTGAGGTTTTTTTAAACCAGGCAAAACGGAATCCTTCCAAACTTATCATTGCAGATCAGGTAAGCGGCGAAAAGACGTATCGCGATATTATTGTTGCAATTATGGTGCTTAAACCCCTGATAAAGTCTTTACCCGGCAGCCATATAGGGATTATGCTGCCTGCATCGGCAGGAGCTACAACAGTTTATCTGGCTACCCTTTTTGCCGGCAAGATACCGGTTATGGTGAACTGGACGGTCGGCCCTCGCAATATGGTACATTCACTTAATCTTATTGGTGTAAATAATGTATTGACCGCTAATGTACTGGTTAACAGGCTTTCAATGCAGGGAATAAACCTGGAGCAATTGAGCGATCGCTTTATATTTCTTGAAGATCTTCGCAAAAAAATTTCGTATAAATCCAAAATATCAGCCTGTTTAAGGAGCAGGCTAACCTGGTCGTCGTTAAAACATCCTAAAATGAATGATATCGCTGTAATATTGTTTACCAGCGGTTCAGAAGGCCTGCCTAAAGCTGTACCTCTTTCGCATAGTAATATAATGACAAATATTAGAGATATCCCTTCAATGGCAACAGCTTGGGAGAAGGATGTTTTGGTTGGCATCCTGCCTCCATTCCATTCATTCGGCATTACAGCAACAATTGTACTTCCGTTATCTATGGGTATTCGTACAGTATATAATCCAAATCCTACCGAGGCATTGACTATTGCACGTTTAATAGAAGAATACAGGGTATCGCTAATGGTCGGCACTCCCACATTTTTAAATGGCATCGTGAAAGCATCGAGCAGTAAACAGCTTCAAACATTACGCCTTGTCATCAGTGGTGCTGAGAAATGTCCGGCAGCAGTTTACAAGTCTATAAATGAACACTGCCCGAATATAAAACTTCTCGAAGGCTACGGTGTAACTGAATGTTCGCCAATTGTATCTTTCAACATGGAAAATTCGCCAAAACCATATACGATCGGCAGGGTAATGCCATCGCTTGAATATATAATTATTAGTGTTGATACCGGTAAAGAAGTCGGCAGGAACAGAGCTGGGATGCTTCTGGTGCGCGGACCAAGCGTATTCAGCGGTTACCTGAACTATGACGGAGAATCTCCCTTTGTTGAACATAAAGGCAAAGAATGGTACAAAACCGGCGACCTTATATCCGAAGATGCTGAGGGAGTTTTAACCTTTTGCGGGCGATTGAAACGCTTTGTTAAGCTGGGAGGTGAAATGATCTCACTGCCCGCTATAGAAGAGGTCTTAGTGCCACACTTTGCAGGTGATGACGAAGAGGGCCCTGTAATCGCAGTTGAGGCAACACCCAGCGAGGAAAATCCCGAGCTGATATTATTTACGGTCAAGGATACAGATCGGGTATCGGTAAATTCCTGTCTTCGCGATGCCGGTCTCAGTGCTCTCCACAATATCAGGCATGTGATAAAATTGGATGAAATACCGGTTCTGGGGACAGGTAAAACCAATTATCTGGAGCTCAAGAAACATTTAGAGGCATTGGTTTAAATTGGTTTTTTGGTAATAGTTCACCACGGATTTTCACGGAATTACACTGAACTATCAATAGATCCATTCTCAAGCGAGTTGTTTTGAAATAATTGATCAATTGGGTTTTGTTCTGATTTGTTATCTTTTTTATGGCCTTGTTTTCTACCAGGAGATCGACTTGTAATCTACGTTCAAATTTAATATTCTTATTTTTATACTCATTGTTTACAATTTTCAGTGAAACTCCGTGTCGTTCCGTGGTGAACTTTTACAATTAGTGAAAGGTTAATATTGACACTTATGGATTAGTTTAGATATAAATAAATATTATTATTAGTTGATCAGTATCGTCATTTTTTTATATTAATAAATTAACCCTAAAAGCTGATTAGGAGACAAAAATGGCAGATAAACATGATAAAGCATTTATTCTTTGGTTTGATGATATTTTAATCGGGGATGTTGCTCTGATTGGCGGCAAGAATGCCTCTCTGGGCGAGATGTATCAGAAACTTACCTCTAAAGGCGTTGCTGTTCCTCATGGTTTCGCCATCACAGCTTATGCTTACAGGTATTTGATTAAAACCGCGGGAATTGAAAATGATGTAATAGAGGCCCTGGCTGGGCTTGATACCCATGACATGAAAAATCTTCAGGAACGCGGCAAGAAGGTCAGAGACATTATCAGAAATGCCGAGTTTCCCGATGACCTGAGGCAGGCCATTATTGAGGCCTATAAAAAAATGGAAGAGGAATATGGTCCAGATGTGGATGTGGCAGTCCGGTCGTCTGCTACAGCGGAGGATTTGCCGGATGCCTCTTTTGCGGGTCAACAGGAAACTTTTCTTAATATCAGAGGAACAGATGCTCTTATTGAAAACTGCCGGAAATGTTTTGCAAGCCTGTTTACCAACCGCGCAATTTCCTATCGCCACGACAAGGGATTTGGACAATTTGATGTTTACCTTTCCATTGCCGTTCAGAAAATGGTTCGCAGTGATGCGGCCTCATCCGGCGTTATTTTTTCAATTGACACAGAGAGCGGTTTTAAGGATGCGATTTTTATCACAGGTTCCTGGGGCCTTGGCGAAAACGTAGTGCTTGGCGTTGTTAATCCCGATGAATATTACGTCTTCAAGCCAACCCTTAAAGAAGGAAAGCGGCCGATTGTTGGCAAAAGGGTGGGAAGTAAAGAAGTTAAAATGATTTATAATTCAGATCTTCATGACAAAAAAACAGTCAAAAATATAGATACCACTCCTGAGGAGCGCGGAAGATATATATTAAGTGATGACGAAATTATCCAACTGGCCAAGTGGACCTGTATTATCGAAGAGCATTATCAAAAGCCAATGGATATTGAATGGGCCAAGGACGGTGATGGCGTTAACGCGGGAACGGGCAAACTTTATATTCTACAGGCAAGGCCGGAAACCGTGCATTCACAAAGTTCATCAAAAAGAGTTCTTAAAACTTACGTACTGAAGGAAAAGGGCAAAGTCATTGCATCAGGACAGGCTGTTGGGACTATGATAGGTCAGGGCGCAGCGCATATAATTGAGGATTCAGCCCATATTCACGAGTTCAAAAAAGGTGAAGTCCTGGTTACCGATATGACTGATCCTGACTGGGAACCAATCATGAAAATAGCAAGCGCCATAGTTACCAACCGTGGCGGAAGAACCTGCCATGCTGCAATAGTTTCACGTGAACTGGGAATTCCATGTCTAATCGGCACCGTAAATGGTTCTGAAGTAATAAAAAACGGAAACGAGATAACTGTTTCATGTGCTGAAGGTGAAACCGGTAATATATATGAGGGACTTTTGAAGTTTGAAATAGATAGACTGGATCTTGACACATTGCCTCCCACAAAGACAGATATAATGATGAATGTTGGTATTCCAGAGAGGGCCTTTACTGAGTGTCAGATACCCAATGATGGTGTAGGCCTGGCCAGGGAAGAATTTATTATTAATTCTCATATTGGTATTCATCCCCTGGCTCTTTATTATTTCGACGATCTAAAAGCAAAAGCTAAATCTGATGAAAAGATCGCAGAAATTGTAACAGAAATTGAAGCTCTTACCACTGCTTACCCGGATGACAAGAAACAGTTCTTTATTGATAAACTGGCCGAAGGCGTTGGTCGTATTGGCGCTGGTTTTTATCCCAAGGATGTGATTGTACGATTATCAGATTTTAAGACTAATGAATATGCAAATCTGGTAGGCGGTACTTTGTACGAGCCGCATGAAAGCAATCCCATGATTGGCTGGCGTGGGGCCTCACGTTATTATGATGAGAAATATAAACCAGCCTTTGAGCTTGAATGTAAAGCCTTGCTCAAGGCCAGAAATGATATGGGGCTTACCAATATCAAACTGATGGTTCCTTTCTGCCGGACTCCTGAGGAAGGCCGTAAAGTAATAGGGGTTATGAATGAATTCGGGCTTGTCCAGGGTGAAAACGAGCTGGAAGTATATGTAATGTGCGAAATCCCAAGTAACGTAATTTCAGCCGAGGCTTTTAGCGATGTCTTTGACGGTTTTTCCATTGGTTCCAATGACTTGACACAGTTAACTCTAGGCCTGGACCGGGATTCAGATCTTGTGGCTCACATTTTTGATGAACGAAACCAAGCGGTTAAAGACATGGTACGTATGGTTATCGATGTGGCCAAACGCCGCGGGAGGAAAATTGGTATTTGCGGCCAGGCTCCCAGTGATTTTCCTGAATTTGCCACTTTTCTTGTAGAGTGCGGAATCGATTCCATGAGCCTGATTCCGGATACAGTTATAAAGACAAGGTTAGCGGTAGCTGAAAAAGAAAGAGAGCTTGGCATTAAAGCCGATTAAGCGAAATTTTATAACTTATTGATAGGAGAACATCATGGCACTTTTGCTTGTTCGGCATGGCAAGAGCTTGCCCTGGGACAAAGACCCTGCCAAGGGTCTTTCTGAAGAAGGAATTTCAGAAGTTGAGCATATTGCGGGGGTTGCAAAAAAATATGGGGTTAATGTTTCCCGTATCATGCATAGCGAGAAAAAGAGAGCGCTCCAGACCGCAGAAATATTTGCATCAGCCCTGAAACCGGACGGCGGCATCCAGGAAATTAAGGGGATTAATCCTCTGGATGATGTGGCTGCTTTTGCCGATAAAATTGAAATCAGCGACAATTTAATGCTTGTCGGCCATTTACCCTTTATGCAAAGGCTGACTTCATACCTGATAACCGGATCCATCGAACAACCTGTGTTCAAGTTCCAGAATGGCGGCATACTGTGTATGGATAAAAATTTGGAAGCCGCCCAGACATGGTTTATAAAATGGGCACTTATGCCACATCTCAGATAATTAATTTCACTGCGTTATCAGTCGTTGACGTATAACTAATACGCCTTCCTCCTTCTATCCTTGTGAAATTATTTATCTGAAAGTCTATACATGCCTGAAAAAGATATTAGAGACAAAGCATACCTGAATCATAAAGACATACTTGATCTGAACTTTATAAGAATTCCTGGAATATATTATTACAGGAGGTATTATCGTGAAGGATTACGTTCTCATATCATGGAGGTCTTGAGGCCCGGAGATGTTGAAAAAGAAACAAAAGGCACAATTAAAAATGGAATTAAGTTATATTCAAGAGCGGAGCCCTTAAAAATATTAAGGATATTCAGGACAAAATTTAAAAGCTTAAAAGATGCTGAGGAAGAGTTAAGAAGAGTTAAAATCATCGCAACATATCTGGCTCCTGATTATCTTGCCAAACCTGAAGAATTCCTTGTTAATTATAGAAAAGGCGAAAAATGTGAAATCCTGCTGTGCGGACTTCAGGAGTATATTAAAGGCGAACTTATTGAACCGTGGGGACACTTTGATGATGATCATCTTATTTCGATGTTGGGCGACATGGGTATTAATGATTCGGCAATGATAATCAGCAAATGGGCCCGCAAGATTCGCAAAAATGCTGAAACCTTTGTAAGCAAGATCAAGCAGATGATTATGGATACGGGTCATGTGCCGGATCTCGCAGGTGTCGGCAACCTTCTTCTCACTAAATCAGGAGATATCATGCTGGTGGATATCAACAATATCTCCAGCGTTTCATTTGATCATACCATTAAACTTGATGACAGGGGCTATCCTGTCTGTGATAAATCCATTGAAGCCTTGTTTCTCCTTGAACGCAAATTATCAGGGAAATCTTTACTCATAGACACCCTTCCTTACAAGATATTCCTTGATCCGGAAAGGATGAAAGAAGTCAAAGCGATAGAGAAAAAATTCCATGAATCAATGGAGGGCTCTATGTACTATTGGCCATCTTAGGAACGGGGACGAAATAACTTCCCCAACTATGCATCACAGCTTCAGGCCACCTTTGCCCGATCTCAAATCCCAAAAGTATCAAAATAGCCTGCTATTCCATCAACTTTTGTGATTTGA
>QMMZ01000013.1 GCA_003647525.1 Deltaproteobacteria bacterium
TTTTAAAGATCTGGGTCTTTTTGTGATTGATGAAGAACAGCGCTTTGGTGTTAAGCAAAAGGAAATGTTAAAAAAAATAAGGACGACAGTTGATGTTTTAGCATTAACAGCAACTCCCATACCCAGGACCCTTCAAATGTCCCTGCTTGGGATACGTGACATAAGTATTATTGCAACCCCGCCCGAACATCGCCATTCCATTATAACCTATATTTCGGAGTTTGATGATGTAATTATTGCGGAAGCTATAAGAAAGGAGTTGAAAAGGAATGGTCAGATATTTTTTGTTCATAATAATATTCATAATATATGGTTAATTGCAGAGCATTTAAAAAAGCTGGTGCCTGAGGTCAGGCTGGGTGTTGCACATGGCCGTTTAAGCGAAGATGAGCTGGAAAGAGAAATGTTTAAGTTTATGAAAAAAGAAATAGATATGCTGGTGTGTACAACTATAATTGAGTCGGGCATTGATATTCCTTCTGCCAACTCAATACTCATCAACAGGGCCGACAGGTTTGGATTAGCCCAGATTTACCAGCTTCGCGGCCGTGTCGGAAGAGCTGATGAGCAGGCATATGCATATCTGTTTATTCCGGAAGAAAGCACATTGACCAAAGATGCCAGGAAACGTCTTAAAGTGTTGATGGAACATAGTGACCTTGGAGCAGGCTTTCAAATAGCCATGAGTGATTTGAAAATCAGAGGAGGGGGTACAATACTTGGCGCTTCACAGACAGGTCATATCGCTGCGGTCGGATATGACATGTTTCTCAAGCTGATGGAAAACTCTATGTCTGAGCTGAAAGGAGAGACTGTTGTAGAAAGCCTGGAACCGGAGATTAACATGACTCTCTCTGCGTTTATCCCTGAAAATTTTATCCCTGATATTGATCAAAGACTTTCGGTTTATAGAAAGCTGGCAAAGCTGACTGATTTAAAAGAATTATCCGATTTTAAGGCGGAATTGATCGATCGATTTGGGGTTTTGCCAAATGAGGCTGCCAATCTTATTTTAAAGATTAAGCTTAAAGTTTTATCCATAAAAGCTGGAGTAAAAAGGCTTGACCTGGCAGGACAGCATCTTTTACTCTATTTTTCACCAGCTCACCAAAAAAATTCCTTTGGAATAGTTGACATGATAGTTTCAAAGCAAGATCGTTTTAAGCTTACACCAGACCATGTTTTGAAGGCCAGGCTTTCAAAAGGCGATATGAAAAGCCTTTTACTTCAGGCCAGAAACATCTTGAAAGAAATAGCTCAACATGTTAACGGCTGAGTAACGGTTCACGATTGTCAGTTGTCAGTTCACGCTTTTAAGTTTTGGCTGCCAGCTCAAAACGGAACACTTTTCGCTATTTTGGCTCTATGGCAATTCCATAATCAAGCAAAATCTAAGGAATTGCTGTTCAACCTTACGTTGGTAGCCAGTTTTGATCAACCGTGAACCGTAAACTGTAAACTCTTATTAATTATATATTTTGGTGTCTTTGTGGCTGCTAAACTATTACGACAAATATTTTTTAAAGTTTGTATACGACACGTTTTTATTTTTTGTGCCCTTAGTTTCTTCATGATTGCTGATGTACAGAGCGCAGAAGTTGTTGACCGAATCGTTGCTGTTGTTAACGATGATATAATTTTACTTTCCGAACTTGACGAGTCGTTTAAGCCAAATGCTGATAGAATAATGGCGCTGGGTTATTCGCTTGACGAGGAGCGCCGGACGCTATTCTCCCTTAGGGAGAAAATTCTTAATCAACTGATTGATCAAAAACTTACTGATCAGCAGATAAAGCAATCTAAAATTACGGTCAGTGACGATGAAATAGATAAAGCAATAGAACGTCTAAAAGAAGCAAATTTTTTTAGCGATGAAGAGCTCAGAGAAATGCTTAAAGCTGAAGGCTTAACCATGGAGGAGTATCAAAAGCGCATAAAGGATCAGATACTCAGGGCTAAACTGGTTAACTTTGAGATAAAATCCAAAATTGTAATTACAAAAGCGGATATAGGGTCTTACTACAAAAGCCACAGTGACAAATATGGCAAAACAAAAAAATATCGCCTCAGCAACATAATTATGAAAGTGCCTTCTTTTGCTTCTGAAAAGGAGAAACTTGGGGTATTAGAAAAAATGAAGATGGCTTTAACAGAATTGAACGCGGGAAAACCTTTTGATATAATAGCCAGAGATTACTCTGAATCATCATACGTTAGTGATGAAGGCGGATTGGGTTTATTTGAACTTAAAGAACTTTCTCCAAGGATACAAGAAGCAATAAAAGATATGAAGACAGGTGAGTTTACGGCGGTGCTTGATACTGATCAAGGGTATCAGATATTCTATATTCAGGAGATTGTTAATGTTTCAGGGAAGCCGCTTGAAAAGGCATCCCCTGAGATTGAAGATATACTTTATAAAGAGATAGTTGATAAGAAATTCCTTTCATGGATAGATGAACTTAGGAAGAGGTCTCACATAAAAACTATAAAATAGACCGTTAGGCTAATAGCTAACGGCTAACAGCTAACAGCTATGCTTACAGATCATATTTTTTGAGGTATTTTACTCTTAAAAGTGTAAACTACTTTGGGCTAATTATGAAGAATGCCTGAAAGTCTATAGTAGGGTCAGGGTAACGAATAATGCTGAGCGAGCGCAATAAAATACTTGTTGAAAGCATCAAAAGATTATTGAGAAGAGATGCTACAACTCACCTCCGCAAGATTGTAGACAAGACACATGCGGCTGACATGTCTGTTGTGTTCCGTTCTTTATCGCTTCTTAACCAGCGCAAGCTCTTTGATATGATAAAGGACGCACAGCAAAAGGGTGCTCTTTTCAGCGAGCTTGATGAAGATATCTTTTCTAACTTTATAGAAGGCATGGATTTGGACGAACTTGTCGAGATCCTGGAACAAATGCCCACAGATGATGTTGCCGACATAATAGGACGACTGCCAAAGGAAAAGTCTGATACCATCCTCGAGAAGATGAAAAAAGAGGGGTCTGAAGAGGTTGAAGACTTACTGCGATATGGTGATGATACGGCAGGCGGTATTATGGTTCCGGATTTTATTGCCTTGAAGGAGGATATAACCGCAAAAGAGGCAATCGAGTCGCTGCAGAAAGAGCATCTGGATGTTGAGATGCCTTTTTATCTTTATGTTGTGGATGATCATGGCAGGCTTGTTGGCGTGAGTTCATTAAGGCAGTTAGTCGTAGTCCATCCTGAAACTCCCCTTAAACAATTTATGACAACTGATGTTTTTTCCGTTGAGACAGGAATGGATCAGGAAGAGGTGGCCAAGATAGTTGCCCGTTATGATATCCTGGCTGTTCCCGTTGTAGATAGCACAAACACGTTGGTTGGTATAGTTACTGTCGATGATATTATTGATATTATCAGAGATGAGGCCACAAAGGATATATTGAAAATGGCCGGAGCAGGTGAGGAATTTATCGAAACCCAGTCTGTTTTTAAAAGCACGAGGACTCGTTTGCCCTGGTTATTTGCAAGCTGTATTGGTGGTATAATTGCATTTTTTATTATTTGTCATTTTCAAGGCAGTTTGAGCAAGCTTGCTTATCTTGCGGCATTTATACCGGTAATAATGAATATGGGTGGAAATATCGGCACCCAGTCTTCTTCTATTGTTGTACGTGGTCTTGCAACAGGGCAGCTCAATGTAAAAGATATCTGGTCTGTGATTTTCAAGGAACTATCTGTCGGTTTTATACTGGGTATAATATATGGCTTTCTTATTGGTATGGTGGCTCAATTTCGTTATGATACAGGGGGGCTTGCGCTGTCCGTTGGGCTTTCCGTTATCTGTTCCATGTCTGTTGCTGCCCTGCTTGGCTCTATGGTACCGATGGCTTTTGCAAAAATAAATATAGATCCTGCCGTAGCTTCCAGTCCTTTTGTAACAACATCAGTCGATATTATCAGCGTATTTTTCTATTTTGAGATAGCCACAACCCTCCTTGGTATTTAATAAATGTCAAGTTTTTCTACGCGTGCCATTATTCTCCGTCGTATTGATTTTGGTGACTATGATTTAATAATTAGTTTTTTTACGTTAAATAAAGGAAAAGTTTCAGTAATTGCAAAGTCTGCGAAAAAGAGTGTTAAAAGATTTTCAGGAGTCCTCGAACCATTTTCTGTTTTGGAAGTAGTTTGCAGTTCCGGTCGCGGCAAAGGATTGCCTGTTCTACAGGAGGCAGCATTAAAACAGCCGTTTTCAAAAATCAGAACAGATATAAATAAAATCGCATATGCCAGCTACTGGGCTGAACTGATTAATGTGTGGATGGAAGATGGTAAAAAACAGGTTCAAATATATCAACTCTTTCAGCATGTTCTTGGAGAATTAGATCTTGGTTATATATCCCAGGAGGCCCTGAGTATAATTTTTCAGATTAGATTTATGAAACTATCTGGTTTTTGTCCTGATTTGACTCGATGCGGCAACTGCCGAATTGAGGTAGAAGAGATCAGGAAAGGTAAGATTGCTTTTGATATTGTTAAAGGCTGTCTTGTTTGTGACAGATGTTCTTCTGCCAGGTCAGGCAAAATATATCTTTCTATGGGAACGATAAAACAGTTACTATGGGTTGAAAGCGGTGATTTAAAAAAAGCGGGAAGGATCAGATTTACAAAAACAGCTTTAAGTGAGGGTTTGAAATTTCTAGAGGCGTTTGTGCCTTATCATCTAGGGATGGAGCCCCGAAGCTTGAAATTTTTGAGGCAGATAAGGGGCAACTAACAGTTTACGGTTCACGGTTCACGGTTAAAATGCTTGAGTTGTTGCATAGTTCGTTGAAAAAACCGTAAACTGTAAACCGACAACCGTAAACTGTTACTTATTATGTATAATGACTTGAGAAATATACTTGAAACAGAGCATATTGAGGTCTCTACACCATGCAGGATTGACATGGGAGGAACCCTGGATATCAGCACTTTTCATTATCCACTCAGGCATTTTTCCCCTTGCACATTTAACATAGCATTGGACTTAAGGACGAGAGTTTGCCTTTCAGCATATAATAAAGGTATGGTAAAAGTATCTTCAAAAGGCTTTAAGAGTGTTGAATATCCTTTATCTAAAGTTCCTTTTGATCATCCTCTCGGGCTTATGTTTGCAATTGCAGCCTATTTTGGAGCGCAGGGCGTTCATATTCAGATTGAATCTTCATCACCACCCAGAAGCGCTCTTGGGGGATCTTCTTCAGCAGCGGTCGCTCTTGTTGCTGCGTTTTCAAGGATTTTCGAAAAAACTGGTACGGGCAGCCTTTTGTCAAGAAAGCATACAGCCATGCTTGCGTACGCTATTGAGGGAAGTGTTGCAGGTGTGCCTTGCGGTCTCCAGGATCAACTGGCTGCTGCTTATGGAGGAGTTAACGTATGGTATTGGCTTGATGGAATTAAAGGCTCTTGTTTCAGAAAAAAAGCTGTTTATCAGAAAAAATTCTTTAAAAATTTTGAGAAGCATCTTTTATTGGCCTATTGCGGAATTCCGCATGTATCAAAGGATATTAACGGGAAGTGGGTAAGGCAGTTTCTTTCAGGAAGAAACAGGGAACTCTGGGTAGAGATAATTGCTTATACGCATAGATTTGTTGACGCTTTAACCAGGCACGATTTTAAATATGCAGCCGAATCAATGAACGGAGAAATGGCTTTAAGAAAAAAGATGACGCCTGAAGTTCTTGATTCAATGGGTGAAAAGCTTGTCGATTCGGCAGTTGAGAATAATTGCGGTGCAAGATTCACGGGGGCAGGAGGAGGCGGCTGTATATGGGCAATCGGCGAAATCGAAGACATTGCAGGATTAGAGAAAGATTGGGAATCTATTCTTTCAGAAAGAGAAGAATCCCGTATGCTTAAGGTGAAGATAGATTCTCAAGGGTTGATGACGAATGGCTGATGGGTTGGGGTTGCTCAGAGATGGGCATCCGTTTGCCGGTTTGCCGGGCAGTGCATAGGGAATCTTTGGTTAAAAGGATAACCAAATGAAAAGACTACGTAAAATCATAGAAATTGATGAAGAATTATGTGATGGCTGTGGTCAGTGTGTGCCGGGCTGCGCAGAAGGATCATTGCAGATTGTTGACGGCAAGGCAAGGATGGTTTCGGATAATCTGTGTGACGGTCTTGGGGCATGTATCGGCGAATGCCCCAATGGCGCCCTCAGGATTGTCGAACGTGAAGCCGAGGAATTTGACGAAGAGGCAGTAGAAAAATATCTGGCAGAAAAAGAAGCGGCAAAACAAAAGCAACAGCCGGTATTGGCCTGCGGGTGTCCATCGACTAATATCCAGACATTTGCACCGGTTTCATCATGCCGGGAAGCAAACATACCGGCCGGCTCTGAAGATAGTGAATCCGCTCTTTCTCACTGGCCGATTCAAATACGGCTGATACCTGCAACAGCGCCGTTTTTAAAAGGCGCAGATCTTCTTGTGCTGGCGGATTGCTGCGGTGTCGCCATTCCGACCTTACACAAGGATTTGCTTAAAGGCAGGGTTGTTATGATAGGATGCCCGAAATTTGACGATGTTCAGGGATACGTCGAAAAGTTTGCAGATATCTTTAAAACCGCGGATATAAAAAGTGTTCTCTCAGTTGTCATGGAAGTTCCATGCTGCTCCGGACTTCCCATGATCGTCAAAAAAGGGATGGAGGCAGCAGGGAAGAATATACCCATAAAAGAGCTGGTCATCAGTACGAGGGGCAAAATACTGGAGCAAAAGTAAAATGTTTTTCGGGAAAGCGGCAGAAGATACATTAAACTGTTTTAATTTTATCGCATACAGAACTGAAAAATTCTTTAGACCAGATTTCAAGTGATGATGGATCTTTCAATAATTAAAGCTGTATTTCGCAGAATCAACAACACCTTAATTGCCTACAGTATGTTGGCAATATACTAACATACTGGTTTCTTGCCAATGTATAATTTTACAACTAAATTGATAAAATCCAGCGGCGGGTTTATTGAGAAAACTTGCAGACCAATTGTTTCAGAAAAAATCTGTCAGGTGATCAGATTCATTGTTTTGATAACGCTTAAAGATATCAGCCTCCAGCAGCTTCCGCCACCTGAAGCACCGCGCCGGTACCAAGTTCAGGACGGTATGTGACCTTAACTTTTGTATCTTTTTTGATCTGCATTGGGAAAGTCAGGTTTAACAATATGCCAGCGGATGTTATTTCAGTAAAATGTTTGACCGTTTCTGTGCGAGTCCTTAGTATTTAAAGAGGTAAAAATTGCACTATATTCATCAAGTCTTCAGGTTCGCCGGCTTTTGAAATGATCTCCAGATCGTTGATGCAAGCGCCGATAGAAATTCGCAGTTGGTGCGAGTAAATCACCCCGCCAAAAGTAACACCTTCTTTTTGTTGTTTAGTTGCTTCGGCGAGGAGATCATCATCTTGAGTGAAAAGCACTCGACACAATTCAGTGGCTCGATCCAATAATGCCGAGTCTTCCATGTCACCAGCACCGTCTTCATAGGCTGTAGTGACATCTATGCCACGTAAGCGAAGTCCCTCGGTTATAGCTCGCGGCACATGATGATCCATATAGAGCGCAAGCATAATCAGATCAATCCTCTGGATTTCAGCCGGGCAACGAGAGGCGATTGTTCTGTGATTTTTTGGGTCTGATTTACAAAAGCAAACCTTCGTTCAATGTCTCTATCAAGCGCATCCTGATGATCCCAGTAATAGGCTAATGCTGAGTATATTTGACCCAAGGTAAGATAGGGATGCTGGAAATGCAGTTCTTCAGGGCTCCACCCGTAGGCGGTTTTTTCCAGGACCATCTCAATTACCTTCATGTTTGTCCCTGTAATAATGGGGACACCTTTTTCGTCTAAGACTACATGCTCATATTTAGTTTTTGCAGAAGTCAGGGGCATAATTGACACCTCACATTATGAAATTTTCTATAATCATATATATCATGAAATTAGATATCTCTCCAACACAATTATTAAGATTCAATCTGCCTGCCTGTTCCAAGCTCGGGACGATATTGGACTTTTACTTATAATGCTTTGATATCATTTTCTATTTCTTTAATTTTCTGTTCAATATTCTTAACTTCAATTAAATTTCCCCAGCCAGGATGTTCCGGCGCATTGCCTTCTGTAATCTTCTGCTTCAATTTTTCTGCATTTGAAGCCTGATATCTGGCTAAAATTTCAAAACGTTCTATCTGAAGCAATCGTTGTTTTTCCCTAAGATTCATGATTGCGCCCGAACGAAAAAGCTCTTCAGCAGATACGGCATATTTTTGGGATATTTTTCTACCTGAGAAAGAGCGCTCATAAAACCTGATTCAAGAAGCCACAGCTCCGGCAATAATTCCCTCTACATCCGCAGGATTTTTGGATACAGCCCATTTCCATGTCCCCAAACCGCCATGCTGATTGACTGCTTTCACCCATTCATCAAGAAAGTTGCGTTTTGTTTTATCATGCAGAGTCTCTTTTCCCTTGGTTTCCAGAATAAGGTATTTTTCACTTTTAAGCCGGATAATGAAATCCGGCCGGTATTTTCGGACTACACCCGAAAAGGCATAAAAGATTTCAAACCCAAGATGATCATTCTTCACCCAGGCATCAACATGTATATTATTGTCAATCACAAATGCTTCACTGGCTTCCCAAGTGCTGTGCAAACAACCGGTTCTCTCTATTATAGCTCCAACGGTGTTTTGATTCTTCATAGGGAGAGTTGATGATAAGCTGGTCAATGGTAGATTTCTTCATGATTTTACTTTGTCCAAACCGGATTAAAACCCTTAATAGCGCTGAATGCCCGTTTAAGACTCGGGGAATTTTTTGAAGCCTTTTTTACCTGCCAGAAATTATGCACAAAAGATATCAAAACTCCGTTATAATCCGGCCCGATTTTAGCGGTGCTGCCGGCGGCAGGAATAATTGCCTTTTTCAGGGATTGTTTTTTTGATTTTTTTGTCAGTTTTAACAAAAAATTTTTGGGATCTTCCAGATCGTCAGGACTTAGAGGGAGCTGTGATTTTTGAATTCCCAAAAAGGATGCAAAGGCTTCCCTGTGAGCCAGGAGCCATGATTCAATCTCCCTTACTGCAATCCGAAATATCAAATTTTCATGCTTTGGAACTGCCAACCACCTGTTAATAAGCGTTGGAGGGCAATCTATCTGATCAAGATCAGTCAGCACAAAAAAGGGAATGCCTCTTGCTGACTTATTGAACTTTCGCATATTGTTTTTCAAGTAACCGCTGCCTTCACGTCCCAGGCAGGCGCCGACTGCAAAAGTGCGGGATGACTGCTCAAACATTGCCCTTAAAATAGCCTCGCTTAGCGCATCTTCAACTGCTATTAAAATTGGAATAGTTTCATCCATTGAACAGACTCAACTGGGTTAAATTTTTCGGTTCGGTTTTCGGCAGAGCCGCTTCTGATATACTGAATCCGCTATCCAGCAATATTTTTACATCTTTTACTGAAGATGCCAGCTCAACCTTTGTCCCCTCGACATCAGGGATGAGCAGCAAGACCTCTTCACCACCGATTCCTTTGTCTGAGAGTAAATCAAAGCTGTGAGTAGAGATGATGATCTGCCTCTTTTTTCTGCTTTGGATACGCCAGATCAAACCAGGCAGTTTTTTGACAATAGCCGAGTGTAGGGATAATTCAGGTTCTTCCATAAGCAATAAAGAATCCCCATCCAGGATCGACCATAGAAAACCGATAAGGCGCAAGGTGCCGTCAGAAAATTGATCTTCGCTTTGCTTGCCGGCCTTGGGCCTCCAATGTTCATATATGGCTTCGAGATGCGGAATGCCTCTTTCGTCTCTTGTATCAGTAAGCTGTATTAATTGAGGAACCGCTATTTTAAGCGCTTTTTCAATTTTTTTCAGGCGTGACCGCCTTGTCTTGACCGGAGTTTGAACAACACGTTCCAGAAAGCTCCTTCCAAAAGGGTCTTCTTTGCTTACCGGCCCTGTAAAGGTTTCCGGATGACGAAGAACCTGGGGGACCAGGTGAAGATAATAAATTGAGTCAAGAAATTTCACGATATCCCTGAATTGTAAGTTGACATTTATCTGCTCCAGGTGGGTCTGGTTTAATCGCGGTTTGTCTTTATTATCTTCATCGTTTGGCCGTTCAAGGATTAGTTCATTACCCTTCCAGACTTTTTCATAAAACACATAGGGATTTCGGTGCCCCCGGCTTTTCTGTTTTATCCCAAGTGCATATTTCCATAAGACTTCATCACTATGAGATTCTGCCAGGTGAATTTCAATCTCGACCTGGGGTTCTTTTCGCGCTGCAAGACAACGAATTCTGGATATTCCGCCGCGTTCAATGACCGCCCTCTGCAGACCACCGCCCTCGGTTTTGGCTATATCCCGTAAAAAGCGCAGAGCATCTAAAAAGTTGGATTTCCCTGAAGCATTCGCTCCTACAAGAAACATGCGCCTTCCAAGCGGAGTATCCACGTTTCTGAAATTCCGCCAGTTTTTCATTTTGATATGAGATATAATCATTATCCCACCTCCATAATTTTAAGGCTCTCAATGCCCCGGTCATCCACAATCTTTCGGTTTTGCTAATCAAGGTGTTTTATCATTCATGCATTCGATGATATGTATTCATGTGATGGTGTATGGAATGTACCCATTGCCTGGCTCGACGCATTTCAAAATTAAGTATCGCTTATGGCGCTTATACTTTCTCCGGATATTTGTAAAGGTTCAAACCGAGTATAACATCAGTGCCCTCAATCTTCTGGTTACCTCGTGTGCTGGCGACTGTTATCGTTTTGCCGGATTTTGAGGGTCCGAAGTCCTTTGTTAAATCTATCTCAATAATCAGCTTATTGTCTTTAACTTCCCATTTTACATTCTGCATTTCTTCACCTCTTTTTTGTATTTATGCGATGTTTGGAGTTCTTTTGAAACAATATCCTGGTTATTTTTGCTGAAAATGTATTCCCTTGTGCCAGTCAAAGTCAACTGCCCAGAAATCTATGAAATCAAATCCGCTTTTTATGACTCGTTCCTTGAGCACCTATAGTTCCTTGCTCGGCGCCTCTGCGAGGTCGACGAAAGGTTTTCTATGTGGCAAAGTGACAAAGTTATAATTTGACGAGCACAACACTTCTCCCCAATTTTCATCAAATCAACCCGGCTTCCTGAAAGCTGAAATATCCCTTTTTAGTCACTATGATGTGGTCGAGAATTCGCAGACCGAGAATCTTTCCTGCCTCAGTAAGTTGTTCATGAATTTTCAAATCGCTGTTGCTGGCTTTCAGATCACCGGAAGGATGGTTATGTGCAAATATTACAGCGGCAGCCCTGTCAGATATGACATCCGCATAAACCTCGCGCGGGTGCACCTGGCTGCGATCCACCAGGCCAATGGTGACGATCCTCTTTTTAATCACTTCATGAGCGCCATTAAGGGAAATGCAGACAAAATGCTCCTGCTTTTTATCGGCAATATCAGCCAAAAGTGGTATTACATCCTGGGCGCCGGTTATTTTTACAGTATCTTTAATCAGATGCCGTCTTGCCAGTTCAAAGGCGGATAAAATCTGGGCAGCCTTAGCCAGGCCCATTCCACGCACCGCCGTGAGATGTTCGACAGATAGATCTTTCCTGTGCTTGCGGATCAGTTTGGCAACATTTTTAGAAATAGTAACGAGGCTTTGCCCCTCAACACCCCGCCCAAGAATAGCAGCCACCAGCTCCTTATCAGTTAAGGCGGATGCGCCTCTTTCCTTTAATTTTTCCCGTGGGCGATTGTGGGCAGGCAGGTCTTTGATATTTTTCATAGCCATCTATAAAAACATTTGTATGTCATGGGTTATACGTAGGGGCGAATCTTGTATTCGCCCTTTGATTGTTTGCCCGTTTTAGGGCGAACACAAGGTTCGCCCCTACGATTGTATTTCATTCAATCTATTATAAACTTTATACAACATCCATTCCTTCACAACATCTCCAAAGGTTGTGTCATCCATAATTTTTGTAAATATATCCAGGTTGCTGTCCATTCTTTCTATTAATTTATTTTGGAACATATCTTCAAAACCGAATTTAAAATTGCCAATGCTGTTGTTTTTGGCCTGCTCTGATAATTTTTCATCCGCAACCAGTTCCTCTTCAATTTGAGTGAAGAAATATTTATCAGCATCAGTAAAATCCGTTCCAAATTTATCGTTTAAAATTTCAATGATTTCAGAGAGCCTGGCTAATTCTTCTTTTTCTTTTTTTGTCCCTGCCTCCATTATTGGATGAAGCTCACTTTCGCTGTCTTTTTCAAGGACAATTGTGCCTTCTCTTATTTTTTGCAGCCTGTAGTATTCCAAAGCCACTTCATCGTGGAGTTTAAATCTATCCGAAACATCCCGTTTTGGCAGCTTGTTGAGGAGAAGGCGCGCGTACACATAAAACTTTTCCAATTCCATATCCGCAAACGGCATGATCTGGGATAAAAAAGAATAAAGCCGAATAAAAACGGTCAAGGTATGTTTGAAATCTTCCTGTTCTTCTTCGTCTTTTATGGCCTTATAACGGTCAACCGCAGGATCGATGAAAGAATTAAGCATGGCGTGGTCTTTTGCACTGCTAAGTTTTCGTGATTTAAAAAAGATTTTGGAAAAAGCATCTATTTCAGACTGCCAAATGATCTGAAAACCTTCGAGTTTGTTTTTCAGGTCGTAGAGCTTGTTCGGATCGGTTGTTGAAAAAAGCGCAGTCTGTTCATAATAGGGTTGAAATGCATCTATTATTTCCTGCTCTTCGTTAGCAAAATCAAGAATAAACGTATCTTCTTTTCCCGGATATATTCTGTTCAAGCGAGAAAGTGTTTGAACTGCTCTAACGCCGGACAGTTTTTTATCCACATACATAGTGTGTAGCAACGGCTGATCAAAACCGGTCTGATACTTTTCCGCAACCAGCAGGATTTGATACTCATTTGTTGCAAATTTTTCCGGCAGTTCTTTTTCCTTAAACCCATTGATTTCATATTCGGTATAGGAAATGCCGGTGTCTCTGTCGGTAAAAGCGGTAAATGCAAAAAAGGCAAGGTTGGGTTGCTTGCCGCGCGCCAGCATTGAGGTTCTTATCTCATCTTCAATGTCGTGATCTTTGCCATACTCAGGCGTTTCACTCTCGATTTCACTGCTCATATCAATAACCGTCAGGGTTTCTTTCATCTTTTTTGAAGCCTCGCCCCCTTGGGAGCTGTGGGCTTCATCCACGATTATGGCATAGTTTCTTTTGGGAAGCTCGCCGATCTTATCGAGCACAAAAGGAAATTTCTGAAGGGTGGTGATAATTATATTGATTCCGGCGCTCAAGGCCAAGGCAAGCTGGGTAGAATCCTTGTCAATTTTTTGAACAACGCCGAGCTTATGTTCAAACTGGTATATGGTGTTCTGGAGTTGCTGATCCAAAACAAGCCTGTCCGTGACAACGATTACCGAATCAAAAGCCCTTTCATCTTTATCATTATGCAAACTGGATAACCTGTAGGCAAGCCATGCAATGGAATTGCTTTTGCCGCTGCCTGCTGAATGCTGAATCAGATAATTATTACCGGTGCCTTTTTGCCTGGCATCCCGTGCTATCTTTCTGACAACATCCAGTTGATGAAACCTGGGGAATATCAGCTTTTCTTTTTTAAATATTTTCCCGTCAATTTTATATTCTTCGGTCTGCAAGAGAAGAAAAGAGCCGATGATGTCCATCCAGCTATCTTTGATCCAGACATCTTCACACAGATAGGCGGTTTTGTGGCCGTTCGGATTGGGCGGATTGCCGGCGCCCTTATTATAGCCTTGATTAAAAGGAAGATAGCGGGTGGCTTTGCCTTCAAGCCTGGTCGCCATGTAAACTTCGTCAGTATCAACGGCAAAATGCACGAAGGCGCGTTTCTTGAATTTAAAAAGCAGCTCGTTTGGATCTCTATCAGCAGCATACTGCCATTTGGCATTTACCACATTCTGGCCGGTAAACTGATTTTTCAGCTCCACAGTTGCCACTGGCAGGCCGTTTAGACTGAGCAGCATGTCAATTGAGTTTTCATTTTTAAGGCTGTATTTTACCTGACGGGTTACTGTAAGACGGTTTTTGTTGTACAAGGCAATTGTTTCAGGATTCAGCTTGCTGGCCGGTTTGAAATAGGCCATTTTAAACCGGACTCCATAATCCACAAAGCCGTTGCGGAGCACATCAAGCGTACCCCGGTTGTCAAGTTCGTTAAAAAGACGTTGCAGAATCTTGGATTCAGCCTGAGAACCATGGATTTCAGATAGTTTTTCCCAGGATTGTGGTTGAGTGTCCTTAAGAAAA
>QMMZ01000014.1 GCA_003647525.1 Deltaproteobacteria bacterium
CATTTTTGTCAACAGTTAAGATGACATTATCTTCCTTTTTAATATTCCCTGAAATGATTTTTCCTTTGTGTATTATCAGACCGGTTGGGTCTTTAATTGTGTAAGAAACATCCATTTCAAGATTCGGGCCTGTTATTTTGCCTTTATCACCTATCTGGCCTCCTGATTCAGCATAGAAAGGTGTAAAATCGGTTACAACTTCTATTTCTGTTCCGCTTGAAGCTTTTTGAACTTCATTGCCGTCTTCCACGATAACAAGGACTTTTGCATTACAGGATAGTTTGTCATAACCAACAAACTCGGGTTTTATTCCTTTGGCCGATAGTTTCTTATAGGCATCACTGATCTCTGAAAAGGTTGCGATAGATCTGGATTTGGCGCGTTGGCCTTCCATGGCGTTATTAAATCCCTGTATATCAAGGCTGATATTTTTGTCTCTGACCACGTCTCTGACTATATCAAGAGGGAACCCATAAGTGTCATACAGTTTAAATATTAATTGCCCGGGGATTTCTTTTTGTCCCTTTGCTTTTATATCTGAAAGCGTATCGTTGAGAAGTTTAAGTCCGTTATCTAAAGTATCTGAAAATCTGACCTCTTCGTTTTTAATCACATTTGTGATAAAAGCATCAGCTTTTGAAAGCTCCGGATATACAGGCTTCATTATATCAAATACAATGCTCGCAGTTTTATGAAGAAAAGGTTTTACAAGACCTATATGACGTCCATATCGGATAGCTCTTCGTATTATGCGGCGCAGTACATAGCCCCTTCCGTCATTGGACGGCAGTATCCCGTCTCCTATGAGAAATGCAGCGGCCCTGCTGTGATCGGCAATTACTTTCATTGCTATATCATCTTCAGATGAATCTCCAAGTCGCTTTTCAGAAAGGCTTTCGGTTTTATTTATTATAGGAATTATAAGATCGGTTTCATAGTTTGTAGGTACATTCTGGATAATAGAAACTATTCTTTCAAGACCCATACCAGTATCAATGCTGGGTTTTGGAAGAGGAGTCATTTTGCCTGAAGCATCCCTGTTAAACTGCATAAATACGAGATTCCAGATTTCAAGATATCTGTCACATTCACATCCTGCTTTGCAATCCGGCCTGTCGCATGCAAACTCTTTTCCCCTGTCCATGAGTATTTCAGAACAAGGTCCGCATGGGCCTGTGTCGCCCATAGACCAGAAGTTGTCTTTTTCTCCGAACCTGACAATCCTTTCTTCGGGTACACCAATATTTTTGTTCCATATTTCATGGGCTTCATCATCATCTATGAATACAGAAACTATTAATTTGTCTTCAGGCAGCCCGTATTCGTTTACAAGCAAATCCCAGGCAAACTCAATACTCTTTTCCTTGAAATAATCACCAAAAGAGAAATTGCCCAGCATTTCAAAAAAAGTATGGTGTCTCGCAGTATAGCCCACGTTTTCCAGATCATTATGTTTACCCCCGGCTCTTACGCATTTCTGAGATGAAGCCGCTCTGGCATAGCTTCTCTTTTCTTCACCTAAAAATGTCCGTTTAAATTGCACCATTCCTGCATTGGTGAATAACAGAGTCGGATCGTCTCGAGGAACAAGGGATGAGCTTCTCACAATCTTGTGATTATGCTTTTCAAAATATTCAAGAAATTGTCTGCGAATTTCGTTGCCTGTCATTTTCATAAGTTACTGCCTACTCCTTACTCCTTACTGACCTCTGATCCCTGTCTTTTCGCTTTCTTCCTTTTGCGTGAGGCCCAGTTTTTCTCTAACTTTTTTCAGGGCTGAATTATAAATGTCCGGATTTTCCTTCAGGAATTTCTTTACGTTTTCACGGCCCTGTCCTATCCTTTCTCCATCATATGAATACCATGAACCGCTTTTATCAACTACTTCCGTCTCAACTCCCATGTCAAGAAGGTCTCCTGCCTGAGATATACCTTCACCATACATTATATCGAATTCAGCTTCCTTAAAAGGGGGCGCCATCTTGTTTTTAACTACACGAGCTCTGGTCCGGTTTCCTACAACTTCCTGCCCGTCTTTAATGGCACCTGTCCGCCGGATATCGATCCTTACCGACGAGTAAAACTTGAGAGCATTACCTCCGGTAGTTGTTTCCGGATTTCCGAATACAACTCCTATTTTCATTCGTATCTGATTAATGAAAATTAATGAGGTCATGGTTTTGCTTATTGAGCCGGTAAGCTTTCTTAATGCCTGTGACATCAGTCTTGCCTGAAGCCCCATGTGCGAGTCGCCCATTTCGCCTTCTATTTCCGCTCTGGGAACGAGTGCAGCAACTGAATCAACGACCAGTATATCTATTGCTCCGCTTCTTACAAGCATGTCTGTGATTTCAAGGGCCTGCTCTCCCGTATCAGGCTGGGCAACTAAAAGTTCATCGCAATTTACACCGAGTTTTCTTGCATAAGTGGTATCAAGCGCATGCTCAGCATCTATAAAAGCCGCAATGCCGTTCTGTTTCTGAGCAGACGCAACAGCATGAAGAGCAAGTGTCGTTTTGCCGGATGATTCCGGGCCATAAATTTCAATAACTCTACCCCTTGGAAGTCCGCCTACACCCAGTGCTTTGTCTAGTGCGATTGAACCCGAAGGTATTACAGGGACATCAATTATTGCCTTGCTGCCCAGCTTCATAATAGCGCCTTTGCCAAACTGACGTTCTATCTGAAGCATGGCGGTTTCGGCTGCTTTTTGCTTGTCCGGTGAAGTATCCATGATATTCTCCTGTTTCAGACCTTGTTAATTATCAACAATCATTTTCCTGCCTAACTAATTAACTATTTCCCTACTCGACCAATTTCCTGCTCACCCACTCAACCGTTTTCCCATAAGCTCTGTATAGACAGAGCCGGTTGATTTAAGTTCGCTTTTAAACAAAAAAATCTTATCAGCAATAAATAATTCCGATTCAAATTTTTCAATTTTTTTCATTACATCCAGTAGTTTTTTGGGATCAATTTTCCCCTTTATTCTACCAAGTGTCAAATGTCCTCTAAATGGTCTTTTTTCCCGAGGGAATCCGAGTTTTTCTAAATTTTCTTCAATATTATTTTGTATGCCGGCAAGTTTTTCAATCTGCCCTGTAAGCCCCACCCATATAACACGCGGACGTTTAATGCCGGGGAATATACCTGCACCTTTTACTCCAAGTGATACAGGAGGATGACTGTTAACGGCATTTATTATTGTTTCACTAACCTTTTTAATATCAGTATAATTAATATTCCCTAAGAATTTAAGTGTAAGGTGGATATTTTCCGGATTAACCCATCTTGCGTTAAAAGCATAAGATTTAAATCCGTTCTGAATCTCGCGGATAGAAGATATAATGTTTTTCGGGAGCTTGAAAGCTATGAAAGCTCGTATGGTATCAGGCATTTGGCAGCGTAAAGTGTGGTTCACAAAGAGTAAATTTTTCTTTGGAAATCCAGTTTTTCAACATTTCAGCGATCTCACGAGCCTTAACCAGACTGGAAAGAGGTACAGCCTGCACTATTTCACCTTTAAATTTTATTGAACCGCTTTTGAGTTCCGCATAACTGACCTGGCCGTAACTTTTTGAAATTCCGCTAGGATAATCGTATCCGTAATCTACAATCTGGGTAAATATCTCTTCATCAGAAACAGCAGTATGCTTAACAATTCCTTCATTTAATATGGGGATTGGTATGCCTAAACCCACAGCAAGAGAACAGCCATAACCCTGTAGGCTTACTCCGACGAGCCATTTTGGGCTCATTTTTTTCAAATCTCCCATTACGCAAATAGTTCCGGCAGGTGAAACAGGAACGCCTGTTTTTGTCCTTTTTGCAGAAGGGTTGTGCTGGGTGCCGTGCCAGGTTACATAGCCCGTTGCTCCACCCAGAAAAATCCTGGTTCCAAGACCAATTGTTTCGTAATAAGGGTCATTTAAAAGCGGGCTCAATTGTCCTGCAGAGCAATAGTTTGCGTTGCCGGCTTTGGGCTTGAGAGTTCCCATGTATGTGTAAACAGTTTTTTTCGTTAGATTTACTGCGCAGTTATAATTTTGATACCCATTTCTAGGATTGCAAAGAACGGCATTGGGAATTGTGCGCAAAGTTATATCTTTTTCGATCATCTTGTTAGGATAGCACGATGTTCCATATGATGCCGCCTTTAAATGCACCTTTTTTTTTGCTGTCAGCTCCTGTATAACATGCCCCCCGCCATATTTAAATTCACCAGGGTAAACCTTGTTTAAAGGATCATCCTCGCACAATTCCGTGGCACCTATAAAGCAATCTACGGCAGCTAGTCCGGCATACGCAGGAACCATGTTAAGCCATACCTTTGAGGCTCTTATACCTGGAACAGATTGTCCAAAATTAATAAAAGCTCCTGAAGAGCACATGGGAGAGAAAGTCCCTGTTGTCACAACGTCAACATGCCTTGCGGCTTCAACAGCCCCTTCCTGCTTAACAATATCAATTATTTCTTCCGCTGTAACTACAACGACTTTGCCTGATTTGATCTTTTCGTTGATTTCCTGGTAGGTCTTATTTATTTTATATTTTTTCAGCATAATAGGATTCCTTAAATTTTCAGTAATAGTTCACCACGGATTTTCACGGAATTACACTGAATTATCAATAAATATTTCCCTAACTACTCACGTAGAGGCTGAAGCTGTTTAGGCTGAAGGGGTCAGAAGACCACGATTACCGTACTTTGGCAGAAATATCTGATTCTTGCACCAAACATGGCTTCAAAATGCGCTTTTTCCTAACAGTCTTCAGTCTTCAGCCTATCCACCTGAGTAGTTACATTTACTCATTGTCTACAATTTTCAGTGAAACTCCGTGTCGTTCCGTGGTGAACTTTTTCAATTTTTTTTGGCTTTGTTTATTTTGCTTGAAATATTATTTTTTATCCATGCCTTATCCCACCATTCAATAGGATTTACAAAAGTATTATGAATAAGCATGCTGAAATGGAGATGGTCACCGCCAGCCAGCCCTGTGATGCCGGTATGGCCTATGATTTCACCTTTAGATACCATTTGTTTTTTTTCTACATGATAACTGCTTAAATGAGCATACATGCTCTGCAGCCCAAAACCATGATCAATAATTACAGTTTTTCCGTAGATACCTATTGATCCGGCAAATACAACCTTTCCCCTGTTGGCTGCCGGAATTGGCGAGTGTGCAATTGACGCGAGATCTATACCAAGATGAATCTGACGGTCAATTATTTTGTTTTTATATTTATAAACGCGATGATCAGCAAAACCCGCTCTATTTGCCGATTTTGGAAGCCTTAAGAATACTCCGTCCCAGTATAAAACCTTGTCGGTTTTTTCAACTAATTTAATTAGTTTATTGTAGCTGTCCTTTCGTATATCCCGGTTGACCTTAAGAAACTTGTCTTTTATTGTTAATTCGGAATCTTGCTCGGGATCTTGCGGGGTATAAATATCAAATTCAGGTATTTTCCAGTTTAGAAATTTGTCGGAAATATTGATCACATCTTTTTTAAAGATTTTTCTTTTTATATTGTAATTGAAACCTGCTTTTGAAGTGTTGCCTGCATGATCAATTGCTTTAACAAAGATATTTGCTCCAGACCCTTGCTTATAATTTAGAGCAAAAAAGGCCATTAAAATGTTTTTATCCTGAAAATGCCCTGAATGACCGGGGAAAAAATTTTCTTCAACATAAACACCGCTTCTACTGCATTGTTCTGATAATTTATATATTACGAGACAAGCCCCGCCCTGGCTTATATTGTGAAATCTGCTTATAATATTTATTTCAGGCGGTTTTGTGTCGATAATTATGTTTTTTTCAAGATATGTCCGGTTTCCTTTAAACCACTGCCGCCAGGAAAAATCACACACAACAATACGCAGAATAGCTTTACCGTCTTTTATTCCCCTTTTATTCGGATCTATCTTAACTTTGAAGGTCTCTTCATATTTACTGCCCCCGACAATAAGACCTTTGGCCGGAAAATCCTTTTCAAGTAAAACAGTTTCCATGCCGTTTTGTAAAAGACCTATCCATACACTTCTCAGGCCGCTTTTCATATCCGTAACTGAAATTGAAAGTTCTTGAGAGTCTCCTATTGTCTGAGATAGAAGATCCAGGTTGATGGATGGCTTGCCGCCTTCAAGTCTGGTAATCAAGATCCACGCAACCGGGATGGCAAGAATAATGCATAATAGTATAATAAGCCGATGTTTTGATTTTTTTTCTTTAGTTCTCAATATGTTATAATGACCTCTCTTTTTTAAGTTGTATAAAAGACAATAACAGTTAAAAAAGCTGTAATCAAGGCAAAGTTTTTCGTTCCTTGACTTTTAAGTATGCGCGCGATAAATATTTTAAAAATTATCTCTGCTCTTTATATCATAAAAAAGGTTTTACCGTAATGCTTCAATCATTGAAAAAACTGTGAACCCACAACCGTAAACGGTTACGGAATTAGTGGGTCAAAACAAGGCAAGTACTATAAACTTATGAAACATATTGTAAAAGTTGATGATATATTGATTGGCCAAGGCTCACCCCTTGTTTTGATTTCAGGCCCGTGTGTGATAGAAGATTATGATACTACTTTTGAGATAGCATCATATCTTAAAGAACTTACTCGGCAATTGGATGCCCCCTTGATATTCAAGGCATCATATGACAAAGCCAACCGGACATCTATTAATTCATACAGGGGGCCGGGGCTTATAGACGGCCTTAAGATTCTTGAAAATATTAAGAAGGAGCTTGGCCTAAAGATACTTTCAGACGTTCACAGTATAAATGAGGTGTCAAGGGCGGCTGACATTCTGGATATTATACAGATACCTGCCTTTTTGTGCAGACAGACTGATTTTATCTTAGAGGTTTCGAGAACAGGAAAACCAGTCAATATTAAAAAGGGTCAGTTCCTTGCACCATGGGATATTGCGAATGTTGTGGAAAAGGTTGTTTCAACCGGGAACAGACAGATTATGATTACGGAAAGAGGGACAATGTTTGGTTACAACAATCTTGTCGTCGATTTTCGTGGCTTAAAAATAATGCAGGATGCAGGATGGCCGGTGATATTTGATGCAACGCATAGCGTTCAACTGCCGGGAGGCGCAGGAACAAGTTCCGGTGGACAGCGTGAATTTGCACCAGTTCTTGCCAGAGCTGCGGTTGCGGCAGGAGCAGACGGAATTTTTTTGGAAGTACACACAGACCCTGACAGGGCACTTTGTGACGGGCCCAATTCATTAAAAATAGATTCACTTAAGGGATTGCTTCTCCAGCTTAAAGCTATACGAGAGGCATTAGCCGTTTAATGGTTCAGGCTCAGGTTCAGGGTTCAGTCGGATGGTATTCTCGAATCGAAGATTTTTAGCAGGCAGCAATTAGCCCTTAGCTTTTAGCAGTTAGCTGAATGTGTTATCTGTTTGATTTTTTAAGCTAAAGGCTAACTGCTAATGGCTAATAACTTTTTCACAAATCTTCACATCGGTAAATAAGCTGAAACTATTAAGTACTATTTATGACTTATACGGATTCGGAGATAGAAAATAAACTGAAAAAGATCAAACTTCTGTTGCTTGATGTTGACGGTGTGCTCACTGATGGAAGTATAATCTACAATGACAACTCTGAAGAAACAAAAGTCTTTAATGTCAAGGACGGCCTTGGCATAAGGCTTTTAATGGAAGCAGGTCTTAATGTGTGCATAGTAACTGGCAGGAGTTCAAAAGCCCTTTATCACCGTTGTAAAAATCTTGGTATTACAATGTTGTTTGATGGGGTCGGAGATAAGGCTGCTGAGCTGGATATTATCTCTGAACAAACAGGCGTTTCTCCTGAAGAAATAGCATTTATCGGTGATGATTTGCCCGATCTGCCGCTTATGAGAATTGTTGAACTTTCTATAGCAGTAGCTGATTCTCATGAGACGGTTTTAGAAAAAGCATGCATGGTAACTTCTGCAAAGGGCGGAGCTGGAGCTGTCAGAGAAGTTTGCGAAGCAATTCTTAAAGCTCAAGGACTTTGGGATAAAATTCCATTAGTAGCTGAATGGCTATAGTAATTAAACGGATATGCAGATCAAATAATTCTTTATGTTTTTTGTGAAAAACCAGAATCCCTGGAAATCGAAGTTTTTTTTAATTTCAATTATTATTATTTTATTAGGGATTATAATTGCGGTTTTTTCGACGTATCGCAATATTGTTGATGAAACTGCCGGACTTAAATCCGCGATACAGAACGCGGCAAAAATGTCCTTAGGCAAGGTTCATCATACTGCAACGCGTGATGGAGTAATTGAATGGAGCCTGGATGCAAGCTCAGCCAGGTTGCTTGATGAAAAAAAGCAGTTGATATTAGATGATCTTTCAGTAGTTTTTTATATGAAAGACGGGGAAAAAGCTTACCTTGCAGCGGAAAAGGGATTTTTACATACAGATTCAAATGACATTGAAGTTGCCTGCAATGTTGTGGTAAAAAAAAATAATTATGTGCTTAAAACCGAAAAATTAAATTACGAGCATACCCGTCGTATACTTTTTTCAAATGTTTCTGTTGAAATAAGCAGTGATTCGGAAAAATTAACGGCAGATTCAATTTCTTTTGATTTAAATACAAAAAAAATTATGCTTGAGGGAAATGTAAAGGGGACTTTCAGTGAAAATATTAACTTGTGACAGTTTTGCTGTCCCTGTCCGAAGTTTGTTTGTTCTGAATGCGACACTTATAATTATAGCAATTATAGCTGGTTTTATGGTAAGCTCTGCTTTTGCCGAAGGAGAAGATTTAAAAGAAAATAAAAAGATTTATATTACAGCGGACAGGCTGATAGCAGATAGCGAGGCAAAATGCGCTGAATTTATTGGCAATGTCAGAGCTGTTCAGGAGGATACGGTTATTACTGCCGACAGGCTTAAGATTTTTTATAAAAAAGTTGAAGATAACAATAAAAGGTTGACTTCGGATGAAGGGTCGATAGAAAAAATCATTTCGAGCGGCAATGTAAAAATAAATTTTGATGACAAAGTTGCCGTTGCAGAACATGCAGTATATACAAGTGAAACACGTGTTCTCGTCTTAACCGGTCCGAATTCAAAGGTCACAAGCGGAACTAATTTTGTTTCCGGTGAGAAAATAACTCTCTACAGAGCTGAAGACCGTATGACTGTTGAAAGCGGCAATAAAAAGCGTGTTGAAGCTGTTTTTTATTCCAAAGAATAAGTTACGGTTTACAGTTTACGGTTCACGGTTCACGGTTGACGGTTGACAAAGACAAAAAATATTGATTATAACGGATTTGTGGGAAGTTCTAACCTATTGATTTTATTGCATCACAAAACCATCCTAACTGTGAACTATAAACCGACAACTGTAAACGGCTGTTAATATGTCAGTTTTGGCTTTAAAAAATCTGGTCAAAATATATAATGGAAAAAGAGTTGTAAATTCAGTCAGCCTCAGAGTAGAAAGCGGTGGAGTTGTTGGTCTTCTCGGTCCAAATGGTGCTGGAAAAACAACTACTTTTTACATGACTATCGGTATGATAAAATCTGATAAAGGCCAGGTTTTTCTTGAGGATGAGGATATTACAAATTGTCCCATGTATTTGAGGGCGCGTAAAGGCGTGGGGTATTTACCTCAGGAAGCTTCGATATTCAGAAAGCTTACAACAAGACAGAATATCATGGCTATTCTTGAAATTCTTCCTATCTCAAAATCAGAGCGGGAGGAACGTGCAAACATGCTTCTGGAAGAGTTGGGTATAAAAAATCTTGCAGACCAAAAGGCCGGCCTTCTTTCAGGCGGGGAGAGGCGGCGATTGGAAATTTCGCGGGCACTCGCAACGAATCCTTCATTTATACTTCTTGATGAACCTTTTGCGGGTATCGATCCTTTGGCGGTAATTGATATTAAAAATATTATAAAACACCTTAAAAATCGTGGTATTGGAATACTTATTTCAGATCATAATGTAAGGGAAACGCTTGAAGTATGTAACAAAGCATATATATTAAGTGATGGAAAGGTAGTTGAGGCCGGATCACCGGAAAAAATAGCTACAAGCGAAACTGCCCGTCGCATATATCTTGGAGACGAATTCAGATTATAAAATGGCACTTGAATTACGACAACAGCTAAAATTAACACAGCAACTGATAATGACCCCGCAGCTCCAGATGTCAATTAAGCTTTTGCAGCTTTCCAGGCTGGAGCTTGTGGAAGCAATTCGTCAGGAACTTGGGGAAAATCCTGCACTTGAGGAGGTACAGGATTTTGCCGATGAGGAATCGCGGGCAGATCAATCCGAGGCTGCACCCGATGATGTGCCTGCAATAAAAGAAGTCGAAATAGAAGAAAAAATTAACGAAGCTATTGACTGGGACAATTATATTAATGAATACAATTCGACCGGAAGAATTAGTTTTGAGACTGAGAAAAAAAATATACTAAATTTCGAGTCATTTGTAGCCGGTAAAGAATCTTTGAATGAACATCTTTTCTGGCAACTGCTTATGACCGTTTCAACAAAAGAGGAAGAAAAGATTGGAAGCCTGATAATAGGAAACCTCAACAATGATGGTTATCTTGACATTTCTATTGAAGAACTTATCAACACGAGCGGTTTTTCATCCGGTAAGGTTAATCAGGTATTATCACTAATAAAGACATTTGATCCAATAGGTGTCGGCGCAAGCAATCTAAAAGAATGTCTGCTGATACAGGCAAAGCATTTTAAACTGAATAATACCATAGTTACGGATATTATAGAGAACCATATCAATCATCTTGAAAACAAGAACTACAAAGCCATTGCCACGGCTTTAAGAGTTAATATCCAGGAAGTTGTTTCGGCCGTAAGTATTATAAAAGAATTTGAGCCGAAGCCGGGACGGACTTTCAGCGTTGAAGAGCCTCAATATATTAACCCCGATATTTTTGTTTATAAACTCGAAGATGATTTTTTGATATTACTGAATGACGATGGCGTCCCAAGACTTCATGTAAGTTCATTTTATAAGCAGTTTGTAAGTCGTGGCGGGAAACTTTCCGGTAAAGCAAAAGAATACCTGCGAGATAAGATACGTTCAGCATCCTGGTTGATAAAGAGTATTCAGCAACGTCAGAAAACCATCTATAGAGTGATGGAAAGCATATTGAAGTTTCAGCGGGAATTTTTTGAAAAGGGGATAGCATACTTAAAGCCTATGGTGTTAAGAAATGTTGCAGAGGATATAGATATGCATGAATCGACAATCAGCAGGGTTACAACAAATAAGTACGCCTATACCCCCCAGGGTCTTTTTGAATTGAAATATTTTTTTAATAGTTCTATTAATCGTATCAATGGCGATGCAATAGCTTCTACCAGCGTCCAGGAAAAAATTAGACAGATTATTTTAAACGAGGATGCAAGCAAACCGTATAGTGATGATAAAATTACAACACTTTTAAAAGAATCAAACATAAATATTGCGAGGAGAACAGTAGCTAAGTATCGGGAAATGATGCAACTTTTGTCATCCAACAAACGCAAACAATTTTAACCTAAATTGAGCGATTTTTAGCTCGATCTGCACTGATCTTTTGCGCATCAAGGATTCGCGAAAATCCTCGACATATTCACGGGTATGCCTTCGGTTTTCGCAAACCCTTATGCATCAAGATTTCAGCACATATTTTCCCCCGAAATAGCTCAACTTAGGTTTAAGGAGGGTTTTTAGCATGCAGACATCCGTAACTTTTAAAAATCTTGATTCCTCTGAAAATTTAAAAACATATGTTCAAGACAAGCTTAATCGCTTTGATAAATTTCTTTATAATCCTGCAGAAGCTAAGGTCGTTCTTTCGGTTGAAAAGTTTCGACATATAGCTGAAATTAATATTATCGGTGACAGGCTTAATATAAATGGTAAAGAAGAAACGGTTGATATGTATTCAGCCATTGATATGGTTTTAGACAAGCTTGAGAAACAGATTAAGAAAAACAAGCAGAAAAACAGAGAACGAAGAAGTGGAACGAAAGCCAGGGGAAAAGGCATTATTGCTGAAGATACCGTTCATATGGATCTCGAAACTACAAGAGAAATAAAGGTCAAGAACATCGAATATAAGCCGATGGATGTTGAGGAAGCGGTTATGCAAATAGATCTTTTGAATAGTAATTTCCTTGTGTTTACAAATGCAAGAACAGAAAAAGTTAATGTCTTATATCAACGCAGGGACGGCCACTACGGTTTAATAGAGCCCAGCAGCTAACAGTGGATATGATATGAAAATTCTTGATGTTTTGCCTAAAGAAGCAATTTTTTCTGACTTGAAATCACTTGACAAAAAAGGAGTTATTGAAGAGCTGGTCATTCCTCTCGCCAGTATTGCAGGTGTTAATAAGGAGGAAATTGTTCGGGTTCTTATGGAGAGGGAAAGACTCGGCAGCACCGGCATAGGTGAAGGCGTTGGAATTCCTCATGGTAAAATGAAAGATCTTAAATCACTGCTTGTTAGTTTTGGCTTAAGCCGTCAAGGAGTTGATTTCGAGTCTATAGATGGACGAGCTGCTCATATCTTTTTTCTTCTTGTAACGCCGGAGAATTCTACTGGTCTTCATCTGAAGTTGCTTGCCCGAATTTCCAGAATTTTAAAAAATGATCCATTTAAGGAGAGGCTGTTAAATGCCGTTGACAGCGATGAAATTTTTTCCATCATCAAAGAGGAGGATGATGAATTTTAACAAAATTGAAAAGCTTAAAACTAATTATTATTACAGGACTTTCGGGTTCCGGTAAGAGTACTGCAATTGCAGCATTTGAGGATGCAGATTTTTATTGTGTAGATAACATGCCGGTTGATCTTCTCCCCAAGTTTCTTGAACTGCCGATAGAGGAACATGCCTCTGAAATTGCAGGACTTGCCTTTGTAATGGATCTGCGAGAGAGAGGATTCCTTTCCAAATATTCATCTGTATTCGAATCCATCAGGCAAAAAGGATACAATTTTGAAATACTCTTTCTTGAGGCAGATGAAAAAATATTATTACAGCGTTACAGTCAAACAAGGAGGCAGCATCCTCTATCGCAGAGCAAAAGCCTTCTCGATGGGATAAAAGCTGAGAAGGAGCAATTGAAAGACCTCAGAGAAAAAGCCGGCAGAATTATTGACACTTCTCACTGTAATGTTCATGAGCTGAAGTCCATTGTCTTCAATATTGCGCAGAAAACCAGGAAACTGGTACCAATGAGGATAAATATCCAGTCCTTTGGTTTTAAATATGGCACTCCTCATGGTGCTGATCTTATTATAGATGTTCGTTTTCTTGCAAATCCATATTTTGTACCTGAACTGAAAGATTTGGATGGTGAAGCTGAAGGGGTCAAAAAATTTGTTTTGAATAATGAAGAAACTCCTATATTTCTTGAGAAGTATTTGGATTTACTTGATTATTTAATGCCTTTATATGAAAAAGAGGGAAAGGCCTATTTAAAGATTGCAGTTGGTTGCACAGGTGGTCGGCATCGCTCTGTCACTATTGCACAGACCATATATGAACATATTGATAAACAAGGTAAACAGGTTGGGATTACACACAGAGATATA
>QMMZ01000015.1 GCA_003647525.1 Deltaproteobacteria bacterium
AGACTTTCAGATAAATAATTTCACTGCGTTATCAGTCGTCGACGTATAACTAATACGCCTTCCTCCTTCTGGCCTTGTGAAATTAATTATCTGAAAGTCTATAGCTACTCGGGGTTCAGGGGTTAAGGTGAGTAATGCGCGATTTTTTAATCAGACCCATAAGGTACCATGCAGTGGCCAAGTATCTGAGCAAGATACTTATCATCCTTGCAGTCCTGCAACTGGCACCGATAGCTGTTTCTATTATCTATCAGCAATTCTCTCTAACCGTTATATATATCATATTAACCCCTTTTATATTTATCATCGGGTATTTCGGGGATAAAAAACTCCCGGAAGTTGACCTGGACATTAAGGAAGCACTGGTATTAGCCAGTTTTATTTATTTTATTCTATCCTTAATAATGGCCACGGTCTGGACGTTTGCCGGTCTTCCCTTCCTGGATGCCTTGTTTGAGGCCATGTCCGCAGCTACAACTACCGGACTCAGCACTCTCCCCATAGAGAGTTTATCGCGGACCATGCTCTTTACGCGATCATTCGTGCAGTGGATTGGTGGCCTTAGCATTGTAGTATTGACTATTTCAGTACTGATAGGGCCTGGGACAACTGCTTATCGGCTATTTACAGTATCCATAGGGGAAACCAAAGTTTCTCCCAGCGCTATCAAAGCGACAAAGATACTATGGCGGGCCTACGCCATTATTACGGCTGCCTGTATGCTGGCTTTTTATTTGAGTGGGATGAATTTATTTCAGGCGATCTGTCAGGCAATGGCAACCATATCTACAGGCGGATTTGCTACTGAAAAACAAAGCTTTGCTGCCTTTTCAACGGCAGCCATAATTTTTTGCTCTCTATTTATGGTCATTGGCGCCACCAATCTCAACATGTTTCATCCGCTCAATAAAGTCCATTTGAACGTATTCAAGGACACACAGTGGCGCGTCCTTATTCTTTGCATTGCAGTTCTTATGTTTATTTTTTTCCTGGGCATGATTGAAATCTATCCGTGGAAAGAAGCAATCTATAAATCCTTTTTTCAGACCGTGTCAGCCCAATCTACGAGCGGATTCTCTACAATGGATTTTGCTCAAGCCCCGGCGCTTTCAAAGCTTTCCGCTATATTTTCCATGTCCATAGGCGGTTCTATCGGCTCAACAGCCGGAGGAATAAAAATCTATCGGCTGGTTATATTTATAAAACTTTTACATATCCTGGTTATCCGTATTCATCAGCCCAAAGAAGTAATTACGCATTTGCGGGTTAATAATATTGCTTTAAGCCGTGAAGATATTGAAGCAGCCATTGTATCCATCACTTTATTTTTTTTAACAATATTGGTCTCGACGACCTTCTTTGTAGCGGCTGGTTATAATTTTCTGGATTCGCTTTTTGAGGTGGTTTCAGCTACCGGAACAGTAGGTCTTTCCACGGGCATCTGCAATCCGGATCTTTCCGAACATTTGAAAATAATTCTTTTCTTTGATATGTGGATGGGACGGCTTGAAATATTTCCTTTCCTTATTCTTATCTATCCCCGCACCTGGGTAAAACGGAGGATGTAATGAGGGCAATTGTTATTGGCGCCGGCAACATAGGTATTATGGTGGTAAAACGCCTTATTGAATGGAAAGATGAGGTAATCCTTATTGAAAATGATAAGGATATAGCCGAAAAGCTGGCTGACGAACTTGATTGTACAGTAATAAATGGTGATGGTTCAGACCCGGAAACACTGAAGAAGGCCCAGGTAGATGAAGCAGACGTCATAATAGCCCTGACAGATAATGATCAAAACAATATCATCATTGGATTAATGGCCAGAACATTCGCCGATATTAAAACTCTGATTAAGATAATCAGGCCTGACTTTATCCCGATTAGCAAAAAACTGGGGTTTGACAATATCATCACGCCGTCGGTAACTGCCAGTGTTCAGGCCAGTTACCTTACGCGGGGGCTGAATCTGTTGGAACTCGTTAATATGGTGCCCAGAAAAGCGCGGTTCTACCATTTTTCAGCCGGTGAAACCCTTCACAGAAAAAAGATCGTAAATCTTGCTTTCCCTAAAGATGCCTTGCTTTTCGCCATCTATCGCCAAAAGGACTTCCTTATTCCCAAGGGTGATGTCGAGATTCATAAGGATGACGAATTGGTCTTTATTCTTAAAAAAACAGCCATTGACGAGCTTAAGAATGCGCTGGGAGTGCAATGAAATTATGATATGCAAATTGAATCTGAAAGTTTATACATATTTCATTATCGCATTAGTCTGATGATGTTTGTTTCATTTGCGCAGTTTTTTCTAATGCAGCAGATTTGTTCTATTTTGGATGATTCTGTTTTTGTAATTACATTAAGACAATACGGATTTTCCTGAACTGGGCAAGCATACTTAATTTGTTTTTTTATCATAAGTGCGCCAGCAGCGCAATGGAATGCGCTGATAATCTTCATACTTCCGAATATTGGCGCATATCCTCCGATAGAAACATCCACAGGTGCTGTATTTTGATATGATGTTTCATCTCCTGCCATACCATCAGCTTCTATAATATATATATCAGATTTTTTTATAGTGTCGCGATTAGCTTGAAAGGCAGGTATGATTTTGCAATATTTATTCTGACAATTTTCTAAGGTTGTCAGAAAAAAAACGCTTCCCTCTCCTGGTACAGATGATGATAGGGCTGAAAAGTTAAAAGGTCTAATTTTTCCGTTATTGGCAATTCGTAATTTCTGGTTACAGATATACTCCATAACATTACCGCATTCATCAACACAGCCGGTAAGGACGTATTTGCAACGCCCCTCTTCCAGCCACGCTTTAGCAAGAATAAGAGCCTGATGAATCGGTGAAGAGAACTGAGTAATTGTAACAGTTGGTCCCCGGATATTTAATAAAGATGAAATATATGATGCTGCAGCATTGTGAACTGAATGCGAAAAAGTTGTCGGAGAGACACTGCCATCACCGTAATCTATAATATCATCAAGAAAACGGAAGGTTGTTACATGAGGCCCAAAAGCTGTTGCGAGAATAATTCCAATGGTTGATTCTTTGTCGTTAATTTGAATGCCGCTGTCAACGACTGCATCCCATGCGGCCAGCACAGCTATTTTGCTGAATCTGTCTGCTCTGCGTATTTTTTTTAATATAGTTATATCATTAATAGTTTCCTTTTTAACGCGGTATGCCGGGTAAAAAACATTTTGATCGTTAAGCGACTTTGTTTGAGACGGTGCGACCCAGCCTTGCCGCAATGCAATGCCGAGGCTGTCAATTCCACGCCCTCTTGTAAAAATTATTCCTATGCCCGCAATATTCATGTAATATGCCTTAAAAAACGGTTCACGGTTGGTTGCCTTAATCTTTGGCGATAACGATAGAGGCATTATTTCCGCCGAAAGCAAGCGATGTTGATACGGCAAAACTACCATTTATTTGTGTTTGCTCTCTAATCGGTCTAACAGGTATATTTTCATCCTGTTGAATAAAACCTGCGCTGGCAGGTATCCAGCATTCTCTCAGGGCAGAGGCTGTAAATGCCGCTTCCAGACCTCCTGCGGCGCCCAGAGTATGGCCAGTATAACCTTTTGTTGAAAGAAATTTTATTTTCGGCCCAAAAACTTTTTCAAGCGCAATTCCTTCAACCTTATCATTATCATGAGTCGCAGTGCCGTGAGCATTTACAAAACATACATCTTGTGGAGTAATATTTGCATCAGCAAGAGATTCGCGCAATGCCGCTTCCAATCCTGAACCGTCAGGACGAGGGGCTGTGAGATGGTAGGCATCTGCTGCTGCACCATATCCTGCAAGCCGCAGCGCTGACTTTTTACCTCTAAGGCGTAAGAATTTTTCTGTTTCAAGAATCAGAATACCTGCTCCTTCACCCAGGTTCAATCCTGAACGGTTTTTATCAAAAGGTCTGCATAAAGATTCGCTTAAAATACCAAGTGCTCCAAAACCGCATAAAGGGACTCTGTTCAATTCGTCTGCTCCACCGGCAATGGCAATTTCGCATACACTGTTTCTTAACCATGACAGAGCTACTCCTATTGCGTCAGCGCCGGACGAACAGGCGTTAACTACGGTGACTGATGGCCCGCTTGCTTTCATTGATTTAGCTACAGCTTCGGCAAGGTTACCCTTTAGAAAGCGGTCAACAGGGGCCATGTCTGCCGCTCCTGTATTCCGGTATGTTCGGTAAAAATCAATGTCATTCAACTGGCTTGCCACGCTAGTTCCAAGACATACCCCTGCTTTAATGCCGGAAAAATCCTTTTGCAGGCCGGCATCCTGTAAAGCTTCTTTTAGTGCAGACATAGCGAGAGACAGAGTGCGCATTTCATTTTTTTGCTTATTAATTTGTTTGTTAATCGGGGGGCTTTTTACCTCAAAAACCGGATATGGTAAAGAAGTGTCGAACAAACTAACCGTACCGGCATTTCTTTTCATCAGGCGAAATGATTTCAGGTGCTCTGTTATATTTCTTCCAGCGGCAGAGATTCCACCAATTCCTGTAATGAATATTTTCATTTGTCTTTATTTTCATATACGTAATTAGCCAGCGTATCAATCGAATAGAATATTTTTTGACCTTCCTTCATATCTTTGACTTCTATGCCGAAGTTGCGCTGAAGCAGTACAACAATTTCAACTGCATCAAGAGAATCCAGCCCCAGGCCTTCTCCAAACAAAATTTCATCATCTTTAATTTCTTCCGGACTTACATCTTCTAATGAAAGATTTTCTACCAGCAGTTCTTTTAACTTTTTTCGTATTTCAGGCAATTCCATTTCTTTTTGCTCTCCCATCGACAGCTCCTTTATAAAACTTTAGACTTTCAGATAATTAATTTCACAAGGCCAGAAGGAGGAAGGCGTATTAGTTATACGTCGACGACTGATAACACAGTAAAATTATTTATCTGAAAGTCTATATATTATTCACTCCAGACATCATGAAATAAAAAACATTGGTATGGATACTTTTTAACAAATGCTTCAATTATTTCTACGTAATTCTGAACCCACTGATGGAGTTGTTGGCGCTTATTATATTTTCCATCATAACGTGGATATATTACATTGGATACATCAACAATATACTTATGGCTTGAAACCTTATTTGACAGCAAAACCACAACAGGAGATTTAACTGCGGCTGCGACAGCAAAACCGCTGAAAGGGAACCAGGCTTTTTTACCTAAAAACTTAACGCCAACGGATTTTGCTCCATATGTTCTGTCTCCCATGATGGATACAATATGGCCTTTTTTCAAAACATCCATTATTTCTACAATACCACCAAGATATTGTTCCGGAGAAATAATTTTTATATCATCCTGTTCTTTGTCAATATTCAGCGAGCTTTGTACCGCTATATTGTCTTCAGAACGCATAAGAAGATATACAGTTCTTCCTATTTTTTTTAAGGTGGTTAAGGCGATTTGCCAGCTACCTACATGTGATGTTAACAAGATTATTCCTTGTTTATTATTCCGGAGCAGGGCTATCAACTCATTGTATCCATTAAGTTGAATATCAAATGTTGTCTGCCCGGCAACAGACGCATATCTGTCAACAAGCTGCTTTCCCTGACTAATAAACAGACGGTAAACATGCAACAGCCTTATTAAATAACCGCAATCGGGAAATCTTTTATTTATATATGACAGGGCAGCAGAAACCGCAGGCCGATCAAAAAGCAAATAATAAAGGCAGACAATATACAAAAAACCATATGTTTTGCCTATCCCGAATAATTTCAGGAGAGCTTTAAAAAACCAGAAGCCGAATTTATTTCCTCTTTTCCTGGTATTTATATTTTGTGACCGTTCAACTGGTTCCATGATTACTAATTTTCTTGCGAAACATTTGCGCAACGCCAAATACAATTATACCTGTTAATAATGCTGCTATTGGTGCAACAATCAATGAACCCAGCAGCCATTCAAAAAGCCTTGCCGGAAGCTGGCCGAAAACTGTATTCAGATTCATATCTGTCAGCCAGCGGCCGTTTCGCATATAATAGCCCAGCTCAATGCAAATTAGCGGAACAAAAGGCGGCATACATAAGTGTTGTATATTCAGAGCCATTATTTTATTCAGATGAAGGCGTGTTGCAACATAGGCAATTACTAAGGAATGCATTGATATGAGAGGCAGCACTGCAAAAAAGGTCCCAACTGCGCCTGACATGGCCAATCCGCCTGGGCTTGCGTTTTCTTTCAGTAATTTTTTTAACAATTTTACAGGATGACGCATTAAACTGAAGTCAACCTGCTTTTTAGGGGCCGCAACAAGTTTTCGGTGCGGAAACGGTAAAAGGCGTCTTCCAACCAGCCTGGTATGCATACATGAAATACGGAAATTATCTATAAATGGTTTAAAACTAGAAATTCGCATATGAGGTTCAGGATACCAGACCTCAATTTCAACAGTTTTTAAATACAGCCCGGCCCAAACCATTTTAGCAAGAATTTCAGCCTCAAAATCGTAATGTGAACCTTTAAGATTAAGCCTGGAAAGATTTTTTACAGGGTAGGCTCGAAATCCACTCTGGCAATCATCAATGGATACACCTGTTTCCACTCTGAGCCAGAAATTTGCGAGCTTTCTTCCAAACCGGCTTGAATTTGGAATGTTTTTTCCATTAAATTTTCTGCACCCGATAATTACAGATGTTTCATCATCTTGAAGCAAACGTATAAATTTTTCTAAATCACTGGCATAGTGCTGGCCATCCGCATCAATAGTAATCATAAAACGACCGCCATTGGATTCAACATGCCTTAAAGCAGTAAGAATAGCCTGTCCCTTGCCTCTGTTTTTATTATGCTTCAGCACCTCAATATCGCTACTGGAAAATAATGCTGAAATATCCGTATCAGTACTACCATCATCAACAACAACCACTTTTTGCAAATATGAACGGCAACCCAGAACAACGTCTCTTACAGTATTTTTGTTATTAAATACCGGAATAACACACCAGATATGTTCAGTTGAAAATGAGCTGTTTTGTTTCATATTGCTTTCTTTTTATGTTTTTCATCCTTTGGGATAAGCATGTCCCACAAGGAGCCTGAGTACCCAAGTTTATGAAGAAATTGTAAACTGCTGTCCAGAGCATCTGGCGGGAAAATACAATGCCTTTTTCCTTTAAAAGCATTATTTAATGTATTTTTAAGCCACTGTTTGTCTATTCCAGGTGCTATATAATATACTGGCTCAAGCAATTCCTGGTCAGGCGAAATAATGCCTTGCTTAATTGCAGTCCTGGCAAGAGCGGTATCAGGAAGAATACGTATACCCATAAAAATAAATGAAACAGTTTTTTTCAGGTTTATTATATTATTTATTCCTTCCATTACGGTTTTCTGTGTTTCTCCGGGGCAGCCAAACATGTAATAATGCGCCGTAGCAACACCGTTACGAATAAAAAGGTCGTTACATTTGATAATATCATTGAAATGAAAAGATTTGCCCAGTTTCTTCAGAGTGATATTTGATGCAGCATCAGCTCCAATTTCCGCAGCTTTAAGGCCGGTTTGTTTCATGAGCTTTACATGTTCGTCATTAAGGCCTTCGGGCTTGAAAAAAGCCGTCCATGGAATAAATATGCCGCGCCTTTTCATTTCATTGACCACATCAAGATAGCGGCCATTGTCATCATTAAATACAGAATCAGTAAAAAATATATATTTGACCTTGTGTTTATTCATCAGGGTATGAATATCATTAACAACCTCTATGGTGTCCCTGCAACGAATAGTTGAACCTTCAAGGACAGAATAAGAACAATACACGCATTTATGAGTACAGCCGCGTTTTGTCTGGACAGAAGCTATATTACCGCTTTTCAGATAAAATTTCATAATGCTGGAATCATAAAATGCAGAAGGGATTTCATTCCCGCTCAGCTTTAATGAGGTTTTGATACACCTGTGCTCCGGATATTTTCCGTGCCTGGCATTATTAACAAACTCAACCATTAATTCTTCGCCTTCTCCTACAATTCCGTAGTCAGCGCCAACTTCGCGCAGAATTACCTCTGGCATAATAGAGAACCCTGAACCACCCATAACAACTTTGGCATTTGTTGTCTGCCGAATTTTTTTTACTATATTTCCTACTGCATCAATATATCTCTGTTCATTTAGTAGATTGACGTTGTCAATATTTCGTATTGATATGCCTATAATTTCCGGATTGACTTGTTTAATCTCATTTCCAAGCTTATCCAATGAGCAGTTATTTTGAAGGAAGTCAAACTGGTATACATCACAACCTGCATTTTTCAGTGCTGCGGCAATCATACTTAACCCAAGCGGATATGTAGGATAAGGAGTGCTTGCGATATTGGAAGAAATTAAAAGGATTTTCATGACTCTTTATCCTTTTTGCCGGGTACCGGCCATGAGCGATTTGAACTCAGGCTAATATTTTTATATGTTCTGTCATTCTTTTCTTTTTCAATAACAGTAAGATATAGCTTTGCCATCTTTATTTCTTTACAGCAATCAGCATAGAATGTTTGCCAAGCATACTCATACATTTTTTGCAGTGAGTCCACACTCATTTTTTTTGGTTTAAAAACAACTTCACCAGCAGTATAATGTTCCCAGTCATTATGAATTATTCTGTTTTCCTTCTCCAGTTGTTTTCTGACAGGAGAATGTGGGAAGGGCGTAAGAATAGTAAACTCAGCAAGATCCAGATCTATTTCCAGCAGAAAATCCACCAGTCGTTTAATATAATCTTCGTCATGATCATCTAAGCCCAGAAGAATAGTGCCCTCAACTCCAATTCCACGTTCTTTCAGCCGCTTTATCTTGTTGCGGATATGATCAGAAGTATCCACAATAGCCTGATATACATACCAGCATCCGGCCTCTACAGCGAGGTCAAGTATCTCATCATCATCCTTTATCGGATGAGATATCCATTTCTTTTTTAAAGACGCAATAGATTTAAACAGCAGCTTTTCCCATTCATCGTTTTGAGCCAGGGAATTATCAACAAAAAACAGACGATTGTTATTAATACTTTCCAGTTCTTTTATTACTGCTTTAATGGGGCGTGGTCTGAACTTTCGTCCTCCAAGAAATGGGGTGCAGCAGGGGAAGCAGTTAAAACGGCATCCACGGGATGCATGGACAAGATCAACCATTTGAACGCCACGAAAATTATATAGCTCGCGTTTTAAAATACTTCTCCTGGCAGTTCCAACCAATGATATGTCTGGGAAATTCTGATGAAAGTTATAAGTCTTTTTTAGCTTTCCTTTTTTAAAGTCTTCTATAACTTCATCAAAACGTCCTTCTGGTTCGCCAATGAACACAGAATCAGCGTGTTGCATAGTTTCTTCTGCATGCAGCATTGTTGCAATCCCGCCGAATATAACCATTTTTCCATGAGATCTGTACCAGTCAGAGATTTCCCAGGCACGTGGTATCTGGCAGGTCAGCAGAACTGAAATGGCAATTAAATCAGCTTGTTCATATAAGTTGAGTTCTTCTACGTTTTCATCGCAAAAAGAAATTTCAACATCATCTTTTATTGTTGCAGCAAAAACAACCGGACCGTGAGGTGGCAGATTAAATTCAGGCTGATTTTTTAATTTTGGCCACTTCGGGTATATCAGTTTAATTTTCACGTTAACCCTTTCTTTGTAACATTATTATCATTTCATCGAAATTAGATATTTTTTCAATAGTATCAACTACGTGCTCAAGGGATAGAGATTTTATAGTTGAAGTATTATCTTTATTGTCCAGAACAAAGCAAACAGCTTTTTCCTCATTTGCCTCAACTGCAATCATTTTTGATGTTTCTCCACGAAGGATCATTTTGCCGGCAAACCGCAGCATCGACGATATTTGATTAACCTGAAACTTAACATATAGCAGAGGCCCCTGGAATCCAAAATAAATTGCAGCCTCAGCCATAGGAGTTGATGGCAGGGTATAGATAAAAAGATTCCCTCTTGCGATTGTACGACCGCATGAAACATAGTCCTTAAAATAAGCCAGGTTAGACTCAAAGCATCCATCATTGTTTGTGCCGAGAATTCCAGTATCATGTTTCATATGCTCAGAATATGTTATTCCGGCATCATTCAGGGCAAGGGCTATGGAGCAGCAAGTCATCTTTGAAGCAGCATCAAACCTCCCAAAATTTTTAATCGCATATTTTAACACTGATTCATGCTGCAAATGAGAATGTAACGATTTTAAATCATTATAATTACCTTGCAGCTTTTTTATAATACTGCCGTATCCGGTCAGTGTAATCCAGCCAATTCCTTTAATGACGATCATAAGTTACGGTTCACGGTTTACGGTTTACGGTTCACGGTTCACGGTTTACAGTTTTTTTAACACCACAGCACAGTTAACCCCGCCAAATCCGGAGTTTGTTGAAATTGTTACCGAACCATCGAGCGTTAAAGGCTCGGAAGAAACCCATCCTGAAGCCTCATTATCAATATTGCACAGGTTTACGGTAGGTGGAACAATCTTTTTATTTAAGGACTCAAATGCTATGATTATTTCTAAAAGACCGGCTGCTCCCAGTGTATGGCCTGTTCCACCTTTAATAGAATATACAGGGACTTTATGGTTTCCAAAAACAGTTTCCAATGCCTTAATTTCCATTGAATCATTATATATGGTTCCAGTTCCATGTGCTGATAAGCATACAATGTCGTTTTCTGAGACATTTGCGGATTTAAGTGCTTTGCGGATAGCCATAGCAAGTCCACTTCCATCCCGTGATGGGCCTGTCATATGGTTTGCGTCATTTGTTAATCCCCATCCAGCGATTTCTCCAATTACATGTCTGTTTTCTCTTAATGCTCTTGATTCGCTCATCAATAATAAAAATACGGACGCTTCACCAAGGCTCAAACCGTTTCTGTCCCTGTCAAAGGGTTTGGCCATATGTTTATCAAGTGCCATTAAAGAAGAAAATCCTGCAAAAACGAATTCACTTACACTATCGCAGGCAACAACCATCACACAGTCATTTTCATTGCTGATAATCATTCCGGCAGCCTGAGCTATAGCTATACTTGATGAGGCGCATGCCGCGGAAACAATAATACCGGGGCTGCTGAGCCCACACAAAAGCAATGTTTTTTCAAGCAATTTATCAGGGCGGCTGCCTGCAGCATCTGTACTCTCATTCAGAACATGTCTTTCCAGTTTGTCAATTTCACCAGTCGTAGTCGCCAAAATCAGAAATGCATCTTCAGGAATTGAAGAAATGTTTTTTTGCAGTAATGGTTTTAGCATTTTAATGACAATTGACTCATTCTGTCCGTACGTCAGGCCGGGAACAACAGCAGCATTTTGCGTAAGAAAAGACTCTGTGGGGAATCTGTCCAGACGCCCTATTGCTGTTTTCTCTGATAACAACCCATTCCAGCAGGAATCTATCCCCCAGCCATAAGGAGTTACGATGTCACATGCAACGACAACCGCTTTTGTTCCTGTCATGAAAATTCACCATTTTTCCAGCGTCTGCGGCATTCTTCCAAAATTTTTGGAGAGGCAATCAGAACATCACTGCTTTTTCCGTCAATAAACATCTGTACGGTATAACCGGTTGCAGCTATATCACCGCCATCTTTAATCAGCGAATATTCGGTATTTAGCCTGGCGCCTTCATTCCATATCAATGATGCCTTTAAGGTAAACTCTTCATCCAAAAAAAGAGGTTTAAAATGGTCTATATGGAGCTGTACAATCGGCGCCCTCAGTTGAGCTTCATGGAAATTTTTATACGAAAGACCATAACGTCTTCCAAGTTCAGCAGATCCTTCTTCAAAATATTCGGGATATCTGCCATGCCAGACGATACCCATTACATCCACTTCACTGAATTTTACCCGCCGTTTAATATAAACTGTCAGCGGGTCCGGCATTCCTGCAATGCTTTCAAAATAACCGTTCTTTTTACGTCGCACATTCATTGATCCACTAAATTATTATCGTAACCGTTCAGCGATTCAGAGTTCACCGAAATCTTCCCAAATGACTCCCATAATCCTCAGCTTCTCTTCTCTGGAAAGGTGTCTTACTTCTACCTAAATTGAGCGATTTTTTACTCGACCTGCACCAATCTCTTGCGCATCAAGGACTTGCGAAAAGTCTCTACATATCCATTGGTATGCCTACGCTTTTCGCAAACCTTGCTGCATCAAGATCTCGGCACATTTCTTCCAAAAAATCGTTCAACTTCGGTTCTATTGTGTTTTGCATGATGTAAGATCTTTTTGTTTTTTATTTTAACAAGTAGCATTCACATTGTCAGCCGCCGAGTTTACGAGATCGGCTGCATTTGTATAGGCCCGGCATGGGCGCGTGAACTTATGGGGTGAAAGTCCCCTATACGTGAATCCTGTTAATATTTGATATATTAGCAAAAGTATTAGCCGAAGGCAAGGGCGGAATCGTGAGGTTCAGGCGAAGGAAGCCGGAGTACAAAGCTATAACGTATTTATTGATAGATGGCGTGGGGCTTGTGGAGAGAAAGAATATGACTATCCAATTGCATTGTGGATGCCAATGCAGATTACATATAAATATCGCAACTGTCTGTAAATAAAGCTGAATGTTTGATTTATAGCAGAGCTCTATAGTGATCGTTGTCAGTTATTTTTCTTGTCTCTTACCAGAGTCGCGTTCGAGCCGGTTGTTCGACTTCCTTCTTCAATATAGTTCTGAAACAGGTTGCCGTTTCCTCATACCCCAGTGCTGAGTAAAACCCAGATGCTCGTAGCGTACAGACAACCACCTGGGCAGAGCTTCTGGACTTCGCCCATCTTTCGAATTCCTTACATTAGGACTCTGCCAACGCCACATCCTCGGTGTGATGGGCAAACATAGATTTCTTCAACTCCAGCCACTCGACCGTTGACAAAGAATGCAACATGGTCAAACCCCAGAAGATAACCAACGAGCGATGACTTCACTATGGCGACGACCACATGTGACGGGCTGTCGAGCCAGCACTGACGAAAAGACTCCCGAAAACAGTTCGGATCGACGGCTACCAACGTAAGGCGGGACAGCCTGTAAATTCAATCGGTTAGCAACTCCTTAGATTTTGCTTGATTGTGGAATTGCCATAGAGCCAAAATGGCGAAAAGTGTCCCGCTTTAAGTTGGTAGCC
>QMMZ01000016.1 GCA_003647525.1 Deltaproteobacteria bacterium
GAACTAAAAAATACCCAGGCTCAGCTATTCCAATCCGGCAAGCTTGCTTCCATAGGCCAACTGGCAGCCGGGGTTGCTCATGAGATCAATAACCCCATCACCTTTGTCATGTTAAATGCACCGATCTTTGAGAAGGTCTGGAACAGCGTTACTCCCATATTAGAGGAGTATTGCCGGTCAAACGGAGATTTCCGGGTCAGCGGCATGAGTTACACCCAATTGGAAGAGCGGGTGCCTCTTCTCTTGAAGGACATCAAGGAAGGGGCCATGCGGGTCAAGCGAATTGTTGAGGACCTCAAAGATTTTGCCCGGCAAGGACCATCTGATTTGACCGATATGGTGGATGTTAACAGTACGATAAAGGCGGCTGTGGGGCTTGTCTCAAACCAGATCAAGAAGTCCACCGACTATTTTGAAGTGGAATACGGCCTGGATATACCCAAGTTCAAAGGCAATACCCAGCGAATTGAACAAGTCATCATCAACCTTTTGGTCAACGCCTGCCAAGCCCTTCCGGATAAAGAGCGCTCGATCCAAATCTCTACGGCATACGATAAAGAATCGAGTAACGTGTTGGTACAAGTCCGCGATCAAGGTGTGGGCATGTCTGCCGAGGTGCTTCAAAGGATCAAGGACCCCTTCTTTACAACCAACCGAGAATCGGGCGGCACAGGCTTGGGGCTGGTCATTTCAGAAAGGATTATAGAAGACCACTGCGGGACCATGAAACTTGACTCAAGCCCGGGCAAGGGTACTACTGTCACGGTCAGCCTGCCGGCGAATCCCTCTTCGGAGGGCAGAAATCGAGACGAGGAGGTAAAATGAACGAGGCACTTAATCCTTCCTGTCCGATCATGGTAGTGGATGACGAAGAAGCAATTCTGTTGGCCATCGACACCACTCTGCGTATGGCCGGCATGAACAACATCATCACAACTAAAGACGGCAGAGAGGTCAAGGATATCCTTTCCAGGCAGAAGATCGAAGTCATGCTTCTGGATCTTACCATGCCACACATTCATGGTGAGGACCTGCTTAGAATGGTCACCCGAGATTTCCCAGAGATCCCCATTATTATCGTCACCGGAACGGTTGATGTGGAGACTGCAGTTCGGTGCATGAAATCAGGTGCATTCAACTATTTGGTTAAGCCTGTAGAAGAAGGCTGTATAGTCACCGCTCTAAGCAATGCCATTGCTTTTCGGGAATTGAAGCGGGAAAACCTGAGCCTCAAGCAGCGTATTCTTTCCGACACCCTGGAACATCCAGAAGCCTTTGCCGGGATTATCACCAACAACAAAAAGATGCTCTCGCTTTTTCGATATGTCGAGGCTATCGCCCGGACATCACAGCCGGTACTAATCACAGGGGAAACAGGTGTGGGAAAGGAACTGATCGCCGGGGCAATCCACACTCTCAGCGGCAAGGGTAACTTCACGGCGGTCAATGTGGCCGGATTGGACGATCATGTCTTTTCGGACACCCTTTTCGGGCACGTCAAGGGGGCCTTTACAGGTGCCGACAGGGACCGTGGAGGAATGTTGGAACAGGCATCCGACGGCACGCTCTTCCTGGACGAGATAGGCGAACTTAGTCCGGCATCACAGGTTAAACTATTGCGGCTGTTACAGGAGGGCGAGTACCTGCCATTGGGTCTGGACCACCCCAGACACACCAATGCTCGAATTCTGGCAGCCACCAATCTGGATCTTTGGTCTCTTCAGGAGGCAGGTAAGTTTCGCAAGGATCTATTCTATCGACTCCAAACCCACCACATCCATATCTCTCCCCTTCGGGAGCGTATGGATGATATCCCGCTTCTGGTGAATCATTTCTTGGCAGAGGCGTCACGTGCCATCAACAAAAAGAAGCCCACCCCACCCAAGGAGCTGGTCACACTTTTAAGAACATACTCCTTTCCCGGGAATGTTAGAGAATTGCGGTCCATGATCTTCGACGCTGTGAGCAGACATACGTCCAAGATTCTTTCTCTGGAGGCGTTCAAGTCCCACGTTTCCCGGAAAGGGGGCAGGGCTGTTCTAAGGAAATCTGAGCCGGAAAAGACCCCCATTATCACATTTTTCGGAGAGTTGCCCACCTTGAAGGAAGGGACTGAGCTGATCGTGGCCGAGGCACTAAAGCGGTCTAATAGCAACCAGTCCGCCGCCGCCCAATTACTGGGCATATCACAACAGGCCCTAAGCAAACGCCTTAAGAATTCTTTTGTCTAACCCGTGTATTGTTCCAAAGCCTACAACTTTGGTTGTAACCACAACTTTATTTGTGACCGCTTAAAACCCCGCCGCAGCAAGGCTTAAGCCGGTTTCAAGCAGGATCACTTACAACTTAAGTTGTAAGTTTCCCAACCCATCCCTGGCCTGTCAAATCTAAAAAAGTCGCTGTTTCAATGGGTTAGAATAATAAAGTTCGATTAGGCACAGTTTTTGCTTTGATAATACGGCAAGAATTCAAAATTATTCCTAAACAGAACGGGAGAGTGTGAGAATGAAACGTATCCTTTTAGCCGAAGACGAGGCGCCGACTCGTCGGTCAATTAGCATTGTACTGAATAATGCAGGTTACTGTCTTGAGGAAGCGAAAAACGGCCTGGATGCTCTGGAGAAGCTGTTCGCCTCCCAAAGCAATTCATATCCAATTGATCTCCTGCTTACCGATATATTCATGCCGGGAATGACCGGCCTGGAATTAATAGATGAGATTCAAAAACAAGGACTGGCTTTGTCAATCATGGTTATCACCGGCTACGCCGATGACAGGATGAAGGCACAACTGTTGCGCCGGGGTTGTTCGCATTTCATTGCCAAACCGTTTGAGCCTGGTGAGTTGCTCGAATGCGTGGCTCAGGCTCTTAAGGAGGAAAAGCAGATTCAAACGGATGGTGATGAAAAAACCAGACGACAGATAAAAGATGAAGAAAAGGACTTGGTTTTCTAAGGCCAAATAAAGGAGAGAAGCAAACGTAGGGTGTTGGACAAATGGCAAATACAGAACATACAAAGAAAATAAAAACCAAGATAGAGAACTTTACACTGTTCGATGAAGCAGTTTTTGATATTCTATCTTTGTTGAATAATCTTGATAGTAATTTTAATCAGATAGCTAATAAATTGTCTCCCGGTGTTACTGCGAATTTTTTCAAAATAGCCAATAAAGAATACTACGGGCGAGAAGTTCCAACAATTAGTTATCCCATGAAGCTCCTTAGTTACAAAGCTATGAAACAGACTCTCATTATATCGATTCTGATGGATCATTTTGAGAAATGTCTGGATTTTAAGTATTTCAGCTTCGATAAGTTTCAAAAACAGGCTTATTTCTGTGCCGTTGTTTCAAAGGCTATTGGAGAAATGCTAGGGTATTCAAAGCCGGAAGATCTTTATACCGCGGGAATATTGAATAATATCGGCGAATTAGTTATTGCGGCATATTTTAAAGAAGAGCATAAGAAAATTATCGCCCTGAAGGAATCAGAGGATATCTCTGTCAGTGAGGCAGAGCGAAGCATATTTGGAGTTGATCATGCTGAAATCGGTTCGCTGGTTTTAAAGCGGTTCAATATACCACAGGATATGTGTGATGCAGTAAGATATCATCATGCGACGGATCTGATTATTGTAAAGGATTTCGATTTCAGGTTGGCACTTATAACAAGAGAATCGGCCATGATAGCGGATAGTTTTGAACTGCCGGAAATGGAACCACATGAAATTAGCAATCGATTAAAAGGAGTTATTAAAGAAGGCCAAAAGATATGCATGGAATTGTTGAGCATCGAAATGCGGTCTAATGGATATCGGAAAGTATTTCCTGACTTATTACAAAGAGCTTCCAAATTAGTTTATAAAAACCTGAACGGTTTGAATGAGAGAGTTTCTTTGAAAGATAGCCACGAAATTCTAACCTTGAATGAAAACTCTCTTCAAGCCGCAATGGTCTTATAATATTTAAAGAGGATGGTCATGAAACATACCGGCAAAATAAATAAATTTACGATAATTCTTATATCCTTGTCCGTGCTTTTAGTTTTTTCTGCAGCCATTTACTATCACTATAATGAAGAGGTTAATCTCCTTATTGTATCGATGACAAAACAAAAGAAGGCTGCGGATGAAATAGACACAAGTCATGTGAATTTCCGTATTGTCTTAAATGTAGGTGCCAAAGATTTCTTGAGTATAAAAATGATTATCCCTTGTGAAGATGAGGACCAATACTATGATTTGAAACGGAATATGAATGGAATAAAAAGCGATATTTTAATCAGAATTGATCAAATGGAGATGGATAAATTAGTCAGGCATAGAAAGTTAACAGAAATAAAAAACAATGTTTTAAAAATTATTAATCTTCATACAAAAAAAACGGTTAAGTATATCTACTATGATTCGCTTACTTACCAGTAAAAATAGATGAGAAATATTTTATTAATTTTCCAAATAACGGATTAAAATTATGGAAAACAAATTGGCGATGTGCCCCTCATGCCAATGCGGGTATCGAGTCCCCGAATCATTTTTAGGCCGAAATGTTTCCTGCAAAAAGTGTGGAAGCAGCTTCAGGATCGATTTCCAAGATGAAAACGACAAAAAAGAAGCGCAGCGGGTCGGCTTGCATGAGCAGAAAGAGGTTGAGAAAATCTTTCAAGATGATTCCTATTTAGTCATCGGCAAGCTGGCTGTAAAGTATAAGTTTGTAAGTGTGGAGAAGGTCAAGGAGGCATTATCCATTAAAGAAGAAGAAAAACAGGCCGGCAGGAAGCTGTTTTTAGGAGAGATCCTTGTCGCTAATGGGATGATCTCTCAAGCCCAGTTGGATTTTCTTCTTTCGGTCCAAAAAATGATTGAAACGAAGAGGTTGGACAGTAGATTTGGAACTATTGCCGTCGAAAATAATTTTGCTATTCAGGAGCAAATCGACCGGGCCTTGCAAGAGCAAAAAAGGATATTCAAAGAGACAAAGAGCGTTAAATTAATAGGAGATATACTGGTTGAATTTAATGTGCTGACCGAAGAGCAGCGTGATGCTATTCTTTTAAAGCAAAAGCGTCTTAAGGAGAGCATGTCTGATGAAGAGAAAAGTCCTGAGCCCCCTGATACGACAGAACGAGTTGAATGTGAAACTAAATTTGAGTTGAATGTTTCAGAAGATAAGTTAAACGCCTTTCTATCGATAAAAGGAGAATATTCAGGCACAATCACGGTCGAAAATATCAAGAATTTTCTACAACTGGAAGGGATTGAATTCGGGATAGTAGATGATGTTCAAATAACAGAATACCTGAAGAATAGTGAAAATAAGAAAGAGACACTAAAAAGTGCAGAAGGCAAACCTCCGAAACCTGGTAAAGATGCCTATATTAAATATCACTTTGAAACAGACCCCCTGAAAGTGGGAGAAATTAAGGATGGTGGCTCCATCGACTTTAAAGACAGGGGAGATATTCCTCACGTAAAAGAAGGAGATCTGCTTGCTGAAAAAATACCTGTTATGGAAGGCAAACCGGGAAAAGACGTGTACGGCAGTCCAATACCCCCACAAAAACCCGAAGATATGAAACTCAAGCCCGGGAAAGGTGTTAAGATCTCCGATGATCGGCTTCAAATTATTGCCAAAATTGATGGTATACCTGAAATTTCCGCTATGGGTAAAGTTTTTGTTTCGCCACAGCTTAAAATATCCGGAAATATAGGCCTAAAGACCGGGCACGTTGATTTTGACGGCAAGATTGATGTGAGCGAAACAATACAGAGTGGATTTCGCGTAAAAGGAAACAGCCTCACAGCCAAGGAGATTCTTTGGGCCGAAATAGAGATGACAGGGGATATAGTTGTCTATGGAGGGATAATAGGCGCCACGATCAAAACAGGGGGGAATATTCGGGCCATGTATATGCGTGAATCCAACATTGAAACATACGGAGATGTTGTTATTGAGAAGGAACTTATTGATTCTAAAATTGATACCAGCGGTGCATGCATTGTTAAGCGTGGGCCGGTTTTATCCTCAACGGTTGCGGCCAAGAAAGGGATACACGCAATTCAGATCGGGTCTGAACTATCAAAGCCGTGCAATCTGACAGTCGGTGTGGATGAAAGAATAAAGAACGAGATAAATATTATAAAGGAAGTCATACTTCTAAAAATAGAAGAGCATAAAGAACTTAAGACCCGTTTGGAAGAGATCAATGATGAACCGGAAAAAAACGAAATCCAGATTGCCGAAATGGCACAAGTTCAAGACAGGTTAATGGTAAAAAGAAGGGATATCGAAAACCAAATGAAAGAACTTGCAAAGGCAGGAAATAAAGCACGGATAGCAGATGCTGAGGAAGAACTAAAAGAAATGGATTCAGAAATAAAAACAGCGGAAGAAGATCTTGACAAACTTTTCAATAAACAGGACCAACTTCCGGAAGAGATATCCGATATTCAGAAAAAGATCACAGATTCCAAAGCGGGAGTTAAAAAAATGAAGGATAAGATTTCAGAGATTGCTGAATGGTCGAACGAAGAAAGGGGAATTCCAGAGGTTAGAGTTAACGGTGTGATTTTTCAGGACACTGCTATCAATGGAATTTATTCTTCATTGATCTTAAAACAAAGTGAAAAAAATGTCCTCATCAAGGAGCAAAAGATCGATGGTCCTGATGATATGTTGGAGTGGAAAATAAAGATCTCACAACTTAAATGATGCGAGACAACAAAGTTTGTTTTTATTAACCTGATTATTTGAATGAAAATATGTTGAAAACTAAATAAGATCTTTGGCAGCTGATTTTTGGTTGTGCACTGTTTCTATATTTTACTTTATGACCATAGAGGATCGATATCGAAGTATATTTTGAGGGCAAATCCCATTAAAAAATGATCTTAAGGTAAGTTTTATCGCCGTTTACAAACAACCATATTTCTCAGAAACGACCATCACGGAAAACCGGTTATGATAGACTTAAATGAAATGACAGTACTGATTGTGGATGACATCATCACCATGTGCAAATCGATCCATCGCATGATATTAAAGATCGGGTATGGAGAAAAGTTTTTCTATGCCCATAATGGAAAAGAAGCTTTGCGGATCTTGCGGAAAGAATCCATTGATTTAGTCTTGATGGACTACAATATGCCCGAGATGTGCGGGGGAGATGCATTGAGACATATTCGGGTGGAAAGGAAGTTAAGAGATATACCGGTAATTATGATTACGGCTCAGGTATACAGAGATTATGTGGCTGAGGCTGCTGAATCCCATATTGATGCCTATATATTAAAGCCCCTCACCATGAAGGTATTAGATGCCAAGATTTCCGATGTCGTTGAAAAGGCCAATAATCCTCCTCCATTTGTCGCCCATCTTAAAAAAGCAATGTATTTTGAAGATAAAGGCGATATAGATGCGGCTATCAATGAAGCAAAACTGGCCATGGAAGCGAAGCCGGGTACATCAAGAGCCATCCGTGAGTTGGGCTATTACTATTTTAAAAAGAACGCATTCAAAGAGGCTGAACAGTGGTTATTGAAGGCCGCCGAGATGAATTGTCTGGATGTGTTTGCTTTTCATAACCTTGGAGAGCTTTATCTCAAACTGAACGACATCGAAAAGGCGCATCATTATTTTGATAAAGCCATGCAGATCAGTCCACGCCAGCTAGATCGGGGAATTAAATTCGGGAAAACTCTGGTTCAGAGAACAATGGTCCCAAAAGCCGTTCGTGTATTTAACGATGCTATCAAATTGTCAGGAAATTCTTTAGAACTGCGGGAGGAAATTGCCGACTTTTGTATTGAGAACGATGCAAACGAATATGCCGCCTCCCTTTTAGAGTCCATTGTCATGGAACTGCCGAATCGAAAGGATCTATTCTTTAAATTGGGGAAAACCTTGGAAAGTGTAGGCGATATCAAAAAGGCATTGGAGTATTTAATGAGAGCGGAAAAAATCGATAGAGAAAACCTGGAAATTAAAATCCACCTTGCCAAAGATTATCTGACTTTAGGCAAACCTATTTGGGCTGAAAACGCCCTGAAGAGGCTACTTAAGATTGACCCAAACCACGAAGAAGCCAAAGAGCTTATTAAAACATTGTGTTAAAACGTGAGCTTTAATGGGGGAGGAACCAATGACGAACGATAAGAGATTGCTTGAAGTTTTAATAAAAATTAATTCTATCTCCAACGACAAGAGCTTCGATTTGGGGCAGAAACTGCAACATATTATCATTGAAATTGTTCGGTACATGCACGTCAAAAGCGGATCTATAATGTTTGTAAAAGGATCTAAGAATCTCGAAGTGGTTGCCTCAACGAACGCCCAATTGATAGGGATAAATCAACGTCTTGATGAAGAATTTCCCTCCTCGTGGGTTTTCAAACATAAAAACAGTTTGTATGTAAAAGATATTTCCAAGAGTGATATTTCCCCGATGAGGTTTGATCACTACGAAGGGTGTGCGTTCCTTCTGGTGCCTATCAAAGACGATAATAAAGTCATTGGCATTTTAACTGTGACGGACAAGATCGGTGAGGATTATTTCCAAAAAGAGGAACAGGAAGCCCTGTTAATTATAGCAGGCCAGGTCATCAGCGCTCTTGAAAATAAACGCCTGGCAAAATCTTTAAAAATGAAAAAACAAACGCTTCAGCAAAAGAACCTTCAATTAAGGAAGTTGGAAAAGCTGAAAACGGACTTTTACAATATGTTAATCCACGATTTAAAAGGGCCGATTTCGGAATTAATAGCGAATCTTGACATCCTTTCTTATACGGTTTCTGATGAAAATCAAGAATATGTCGAAGCTGCCAAAACCGGGTGCGGCACATTATACTCGATGGTGTCCAATATGCTGGATATTGTACAACTTGAAGAAGACAGGATCAAGTTGATCTATGAGAAAATTTTCCCACAAGATCTAATAAAGGAAGCTCTGGTGCGGCTGTTTGGGCTTTTCAAGATGAAGAAACTTACTTTTGTAGAAAATTTTCCATCAAGTAAAACCTCTTATTTTTTCTGGGGCGATCGAGGCCTTCTGCTCAGGGTTCTACAAAATCTCTTGACGAACGCCATCAACTATTCACCGTATAATGAAACCATTGAAGTGGGTTATGAGTACTTGAAATCTCAGGAAATTAATTTTTTCGTCAAAGACAAAGGCCCGGGTGTTCCTCCCGAGCACCATAAATCCATTTTTGAGAAATATTTCCAACTTAACAAAATAAGTGACGGCCGAGTTTATACCACCGGCTTAGGGCTGACCTTTTGTAAAATGGCTGTGGAGGCCCACCGAGGAAAAATTGGGGTGGAAAGTGAGAGCCTGAAGGGAAGTCGCTTTTTCTTTATCCTACCAGTAGAAAGGGCTATTCTTAGCTAACCTGAGTTAAGGGCAAACTTTTCGAGGGGGATTTGTCTTTTTTTTGCAATTTTGTAAGAAATAATATATGTACTGTAAATTTAGATGGTTGACTCTGTAATGATGGTAAGGCATGTCAGGGATTAAGGGAGGTCTCATTTTTGAGATATCATTATCGCATCTCTTTATGTGTGAAAATAGATAGTTGCAGGTATCAACGGTAGTAGATCACGGAATAAAACACATTAAATGGCCACATTCTTTGAAAGTTTTGCCTATTATTCCTATAGTGGAAGATGGATTTTATAACTTTTAGGAGGATCATAATGAACCGGAAAAAAAGAGTCTTATTTTTCGCAACAACCTTGTTATGCATAGCGGCAATGTTGGGGATCACCTCCTGGGGTTTTGCCTCTGGAGGGGATCTTACCGAAATCAAGAGAAGAGGAGTACTGCGTCATCTTGGCGTATCCTATGCCAACTTTGTCACCGGTAGCGGGGACGGTATGGATGTGGAATTGGTCAAGCGTTTTGCCGAACATCTGGGTGTGAGATATGAGTATGTCAAAACCGGCTGGGAAAATGTGATCGGAGACCTTACCGGTAAAAAGGTCAAGCCTGAAGGCAGTGATGTAACGATCCTTGGTGAGGTGCCTGTCAAGGGAGATTTGATTGCCAACGGCCTAACTAAAATACCCTGGCGACAGAAAGTAGTGGACTATTCCACACCCACTTTTCCCACGCAGGTCTGGCTGGTAGCGCGGGCGGATTCAACTATAGAACCGATCAAACCCACCGGCGACATTGACAAGGACATTGTCCAAGTAAAGGAATTGCTTAAGGATTGCTGCGTTTTGGGGAAAGCGAAAACGTGCCTTGATCCTTCCTTGTATCGTCTCAAAGAGACTGGAGCAAAGGTCAAGCTGTTTAGTGGAAAACTTAATGAACTGGCTCCGGCTGTCATCAAAGGCAAAGCCGAAGCCACTATTCTAGATGTGCCTGATGCGCTGATTGCACTGGAAAAGTGGCCCGGCAAGCTTAAGGTGATTGGCCCTATTTCTTCAATGCAAGAGATGGGCGTCGCGTTTGCTAAAACATCCCCTGGACTGCGGGAGGCCTTTAACCGGTTTTTCGAAAAATGCAAAGCGGACGGGACGTATCAACGCCTTGTGAAGAAATACTATCCGGGGGTGTTCATGTACTATCCAGCGTTTTTTGAGAAAATGTAGCCGAGGATATCGGAGCTCTCTGTAAAGGAGTTATTATGAAGATCCACCCATTCAGGGTACTTACCGGAAAACGAAACCTGGCCGCACTCATCATCGGCTTGGTGCTGCTTCTATACATAGGTTTTCTGATTACCAGCAATTATCTATCCCAGGTCGACCTTCAGAAAACCACTCTGGAGAAATTGAGACAGGATACGGAAAAACTTGCCATGTCGGTGAGCTATTTCTGTGCAGAAAGAAAAATCGACCTTAAAAACCTGTCTGAAAAAAGAGCCGTTTCCGTATATTTTGAAAACAAAGCCCTGGGAATGTCCATGGAGTATGGCCTAAAGGCCAGCCTGAATGCCATAAGATACCAGCTTGATTGTCTCATGGAAGAAAAGAAATTTGGCGGTAAAAGGATTTATTCCCGGGTAACTTTTATCAGGCCCAACGGGGAATTGCTTGTCGATACCGGCGTCATAAACCTTGAGAAGGATCAAGAGCGTGACTGGAAAGAGTTTCTTACTCCGGACAGCCGCGATGTGACTTTCATTGACCAGCACAACCCACAGATTCCGGCGATGATTGTTACCATCCCATATTTTTTTAAAGGTAATTTTTCCGGTCAGTTCGTAGCCTGGGTCAATCTTGTAGATGTTTACGAACATCTCGTCCAAAAAGGCAGAGCTGGTAATGGACATACCAGTTTTGTCTCTATTAAAGATCATCTTCAACCCGCAGAGTATATGCGGGCCAAGTTTTCCCCTCTCAGCGTGTCCGAGCTTATGAATATAGAAATCGGGAAAACTCGCCGTCTTGAGGTGACCGATCACACGGGAATTAAGAGAGACATGATCGTTATTCGGATTCCGATCAAGGAAACCCCTCTCTCTCTAACCAGGGTTATGCCGGCTTCAGATATATTAGGACGCAGGTCGCCCTTTCATCTTCTTGTGGCAATGGCGGTGTTATCGATAGCCGTTCTGATCGGGATGATGATTTTTTGGCGGGTCATCACAAACAATCTGATTCTCGAGGCTCGCTTCGAAGAGGCGTCAAAACGGAGACAGGAAATCGAAGAAAAAAACAGGCAGCTTGAGCAGGAAATCGACGAGCGAAAGCAGGCAGAGGAGGCGTTACGGGAAAGCGAGGAGCGTTTTGAACTTGCTTTGCGGGGCGCGGACCTTGGCCTGTGGGACTGGAATGTTGAAACGGGAGATGTGATTTTCAACGAACGCTGGGCTAAAATGCTTGGATACTCGCTTGACGAAATCGAGCCGCATGTCCGAGGCTGGGAAAAACTGCTCCATCCAGATGACACCCCCCGTGTTATGGAGAGTTTGAAGGACAATCTTGAAGGGAAGACAACTCTTTACGAGGCCGAGTTTCGCCTCAGGGCAAAAGAGGGAGGCTGGAAATGGATTCTGGCCCGCGGTATGATTTTCGAGCGTGATGAAACCGGCAAAGCCCTCCGCTCGGTCGGGACGCACCTAGACATCAACGTGCGCAAACAGGTCGAGGAGTTGCTGCGCAAAGCGCATGACGAACTGGAACGAAGGGTGAAAGAGCGTACTGCCGAATTAATGGAAGCAAATGAACAACTGAAGGGGGAAATTGAAGAGCGCAAGAGGGCGGAGGAAGAAAGGAAGAAACTCGAGGCCCAACTCCAACAAGTCCAAAAAATGGAATCCATCGGCACACTAGCAAGCGGCATTGCCCATGACTTCAACAACATGCTGGGGATAATCGTTGGTAATACGGAGCTGGCAATGGATGATGTTCCCGTGGGGAATCCGGCAAGGCACAATTTGGGAGAGATTCGTACTGCCAGCATGCGCGCCAGAGATATGGTCAAGCGAATCCTGGCCTTCAGTCGCCAAAGTTCACAGGAAATGAAACCGGTTAGGATTAGCCCGATTATCAAAGAATCTCTCAAGTTATTGCGATCTTCAATTCCAACGACAATCGAAATTCACCAGAATATTTCAAGCAAGTCAGATACCGTTCGTGCAGATCCAACACAAATAAATCGAGTCCTCATAAATCTTTGCACCAATGCAGCCCATGCCATGGGAGAAAAAGCGGGTGTCTTGGAGGTTAGCCTTGAAGATATTGAATTAGATGAGGATTCTGCAATTCATTATTATGACTTACCCTCTGGGAAATATGTAAGACTGACTGTAAGTGACACAGGTCATGGTATTGAACCCAAGACCTTGGAACGGATATTCGACCCATATTTTACCACTAAGAAAGTAGGTGAAGGTTCAGGCATGGGGCTTTCTGTGGTTCACGGCATAGTCAAAACCCATGGCGGTGGTATCTCAGTAAGTAGTGAACCAGGAAAAGGAACTGTCTTTCATGTACTTTTTCCCTGCATTGAAGATGGGCCGGAACCGGAAGTTGAGATTGCGGTTGAGATTCCCA
>QMMZ01000017.1 GCA_003647525.1 Deltaproteobacteria bacterium
AAAAAGGGAAGTGGCGCCGATGAAACCGGCTGATGATGCGCTAATACTAGATTCTACAGATCTTTCTGTTGATGATGTAGTTGAGATGATGCTATCTTATATTCTTAAATAGGTAACAGCTCACCACGGATTTTCACGGAATTACACTGAATTATCGTAACTGTTCAGGTTAGGTTCACGGTTCACAGTTCACAGTTCACGGTTGGTTGACTCGTTCAATTTTTATCGCTCTCTAACCTTGAATCGTGGAACTGTGAACCTGAGTAGTTACACTTACTCATTGTTTATAATTTTCAGTGAAACTCCGTGTCGTTCCGTGGTGAATTTTACTTAAATAGTTGAATGGGTAAATAGAAAACGCTCAACCTATATTAAATAAAATTAATCGTTGTTTTTTGATAGTTAGTTTGTTATAAAAAAAGATTAGCTATTTTTTGAATAGCGGTGTTATAAATTTGGTCAAGGGGGTATTTTTTTTCATGAATAATTCTTTAAAAAACGATTCAGCCGAACATCATCTTAACAAAGGAGATTCTTCAGATGCGGCATTTATACAACAAAACAAAGAGGTTGACTTAGCTAAAGCTGATAATAATACATCGGAAGATGTTCAGAATACCAGTGCCGGCATGGAAAATTTGATGGATATGTATGAAGAAAGCTTCAAGCGTTTTGCTGAAGGTGAAGTTGTTACCGGCAGAATAATATCAGTTGATAAGGATTATGTTCTCGTTGATATAGGATACAAATCAGAAGGGCAGATACGCATAAATGAATTCAAAGATGAAAAGGGTGAGATACACGTCAACATGGGTGACGATGTAGAAGTAATGGTTGAATTCTGGGATGAAGAGGAAGAGCGTGTCATCCTTTCCAAAGAAAAGGCGGCCAAGGTTAAGGTTTGGGAAGAAATAAAGAAGGCTTATGATGAAGATGGAGTAGTAGAAGGTGTTATTTTAACTCGTGTAAAAGGCGGTTTTTCAGTTGATATAGGGGTTCAGGCATTTTTACCTGGTTCACAGGCGGATTTGAGGCCTATTCGCAACCTTGACGATTTGGTCGGTAAAAAATTAAAATTTAAAATGTTAAAGTATAACAGAAAACGAAGTAATATAGTTTTATCAAGGCGGGCCATTCTTGAGCAGGAGCGTGAGGCTAAAAGGGCTTCAACCCTGGAAGCTATTCATGAAGATAAGGTTGTTGAGGGAGTAGTAAAAAATATTACCGAATATGGTGTATTTGTTGATCTGGGCGGTGTGGACGGTCTTCTTCATATAACAGATATTTCATGGGGCCGTGTTAAGCATCCATCCGAACTTTTTTCGGTTGGTGACAAGATAACCGTAAAGATTCTCAGCCTTGATATGGAGAGAGAAAGAGTATCTTTGGGCATGAAACAACTTGTCGAGGACCCATGGCTGGCTGCTGCAGAAAAATATTCACTGGGTTCACGTATAACCGGAAAGATTGTGAGCCTGACGGATTACGGAGCATTTGTTGAACTTGAAGAGGGTATCGAAGGCCTGATTCACGTTTCTGAAATGTCATGGACCAGAAAGATTCGCCATCCCTCCAAAGTTGTTTCTATCGGAGATATGGTTGATGCAGTTGTTCTGGATATTAAACCGGAAAACAGGCGTATTTCTCTTGGAATGAAGCAGGTCGTTCCAAACCCATGGGATCTAATCAGTGAAAAATATCCAATTGGTACAACTATTGAAGGCAAGATCAAGAATATAACTGATTTCGGGCTTTTTATTGGTATTGATGAAGGAATAGACGGCCTTGTACATATATCAGATATTTCCTGGACAAAGCGTATTAAACACCCATCTGAATTATACAAAAAAGGCGATATGATACAGGCTATAGTTCTTGATATTGAAAAACAGAATGAAAGATTTTCTCTGGGTATCAAACAACTGCAAACTGATCCCTGGAAAACTGTAGCAGAACGGTATGTGGTCGGTAAGGAGATAGCAGGCACAATTACCAATATTACCGATTTTGGAATTTTTGTTGAACTTGAAGAAGGAATTGAAGGCCTTGTTCATGTATCTGAAATCAGTAAGGAAAAAATAAAAACTCCGGTCGGCAAGTTTAATGTAGGCGATGTTATAACTGCCAGGGTCATGAATATAAATAGTGAAGAAAGAAGAATAGGCCTTTCAGTAAAACGGCTTGAGGTTAATGATAAGGAGGCTCTTTTGAGCGAATATGTAAACAACGCGAGGCCTGCAACTTCAACTTTTGGAGAAATCTTGCGTGAGAATCTTCAAGACAAGTTGAACGGGAATTAAATTTATAATGGTTAACGGTTCACAGTTCACAGTTTACGGTAAACACCCCTTAACCTCATATGAAATATTAACCCTAAATTGAGCGGTTTTTTACTCGACCTGCATCAATTTTCTTGCGCATCAAGATCCTGGCACATTTCTTTGCAAAAAATTGCTCAACTTAGTTCTCACACTTGCCTGCTGCAGGCAGGACTGGAGCCTCCGGCTGATATATTTTGATCAGCCGTTAACTGTAAACTGTTAACCGTGAACGATTACTTTAAAAATATACTATGTTTTCCCGCAGACACCCATATCTTTTTTTTATCCTGATATTTACATCTGTAACATCTGTTGCAATTATTGGATTATCTCTGCTTTTTATTCTTAGCACAAGAGATGCGGATTTTGAATTTGGAGAAAAAGTCGGTGTTATAGAGATAATTGGTGCTATCGCGGATTCAAAAAATACAATTCATAATCTTAAGCGCTTCCGTGACGATGATTCCGTCAAGGCTATAGTTGTTAGAATTGATTCGCCCGGTGGTGGAGTGGGGCCTTCGCAGGAAATTTTCAGCGAGATAAGAAAGACTTCTGAAAGCAAAAAGGTTATAGCTTCTCTAGGCGGCGTGGCTGCTTCCGGAGGTTATTATATTGCGGCCGGTGCAGACGGCATCGTTGCAAATCCAGGCACCATAACCGGCAGTATAGGTGTTATTATGGGATATTCAAATTTTCAGGAGCTTCTTAAAAAAATCGGCCTGGTTCCCGTTGTTATCAAAAGTGGTGAGTACAAGGATATAGGATCTCCGGTCAGAGAGATGACCAAAAAGGAAGAAGAAATTCTGCATAATCTTGCGAATCAAATTCATAGACAATTCATTAAGGCCATTGCCGAAGGAAGAGGGATAGAGCAGTCAAAAGTAGAAAAATTTGCTGATGGACGGATATTTTCAGGAGAAGAGGCAAAAAAACTAGGTCTTGTTGATCGTTTTGGAAATCTTGAGGATGCGATAGAATGGGCAGGACGCATGGGAAAAATAAAAGGCAAGATATCGGCAGTTTATCCTCCAGAGAAGAAGTTTTCTGTTTTAAAATACCTTGTGAATTCATCCTTAAGGGAGATTGCAAACCGTTTTATCAATCCACATTTGTTTGCAGGTTATTTTTAGGTATTAGCTTTTAGCAGTTAGCCTTTAGCATAAAAAATCAAACAGCTAATACATTCAGCTAACAGCTAATGGCTAATGGCTTTTTCACAAATATTGAAAAAAATACTTTTCGTTCAGGCAATAGTTGTCGCTGTTTTACTCAAAAGCGCTCACATCGCCCAAGCCTTTTCGTATGATTTCAGGCATATCGCTTATCAAAGATATTATACTGGAAGGCTGTCCCGGGATAGGCGTTCCCCCGTCAATTACAAAATCTATTCTGGATTGAAAAAAATCATGAATAAGTGATGGGTCATTAAGAATTGAACCATCAGGCATAGTTGCACTGGTGGTAATAATAGGATTGCCTAATTCTTCAACCAGTGCTAGGCAAATGGCATTGTCAGGCACACGAATTCCAGCGGTTTTTCGTTTGGTCAACATTATTTTAGGAACGAGTTTCGAACCTTCAAGAATAAAAGTATAAGGGCCCGGCAAAAGTCGCTTCATGTTTTTGTAAGCATAATTTGAAATTTTTGCATAATGGCTTATGTTTTTGAGCTCCGAGCAAATAAAACTGAAAGGCTTGCTTTTATTGCGCTGTTTTAACTGGTATATCTTTTCAATAGCCTTTTTATTCATTATATCGCAACCTATTCCGTAATAGGTATCAGTCGGATAGGCGATTATACCAACTCTTTTGAAATGTTCGATAACCATGCAAATTAGTCGTGTCTGCGGATTTTTGTAGTTTATTTCTATCAGCATAATATTCTCAAATATTTGACTTGTCGTGAAGGATGCCAAATTTATAGTTATAGACTTTCAGATAATTAATTTCACTGTGTTATCAGTCGTCGACGTATAGACCAAATACGCCTTCCTCCTTCTGGCCTTGTGAAATTAATTATCTGAAAGTCTATAGGCCTTTATTTATTTGTGTTTTATTTCATTGTCAAGAAAGCAAATAAATGATAGTTAATAACAGTTTACGGTTGTCGGTTTACAGTTAACAGTTTTAAGTTTTAAGTTGGTATAGACTGTTTTGATCAACCGTGAACTGTGAACCGTTGCTTAATTAATAATTTCTGGAGAAATTTATGATCAAAATACCACCTGAAGAGGCATATTCTTTTGATGATGTTTTGCTGATTCCCGGCTATTCCGATGTATTGCCCAAAGATGTGAATATCAGTACCCGTTTGACTAAAAACCTTACCTTAAACATCCCTATCGTCAGCGCTGCCATGGATACCGTAACTGAGGCCAGAACATCTATAGCTATGGCGCGAGAGGGGGGATTAGGTTTTATACATCGAAACATGAGTATAAAAAGTCAGATTCTGGAGGTAGATAAAGTAAAAAAATCAGAAAGCGGTATGATTATTGATCCGGTTACTATTAATCCTGACCAGCCGGTCCATGAGGTGCTTACGCTTATGGAGCAGTACCGCATTTCCGGACTTCCTGTTGTAAAAGGAGATCGCTTAGTCGGCATTTTGACAAACAGGGATTTGAGATTCGAGACCAATATGGAGAAAAAGGTTTCAGAAGTAATGACCAAAGAAAAACTTGTTACAGTATCAGAGGGAATTAGCCTGGAAGATTCCAAGAAACTGCTTCATAAACACAGGATCGAAAAACTTCTCGTGGTTGATAAAAATGGACGACTTACAGGCATGATAACCATAAAGGATATTGAGAAGATAAAAAAATATCCTAACGCTTGTAAGGATAGCATGGGCAGGCTAAGGGTCGGAGCTGCTGTTGGTGTCGGTCCTGACATGGAAGAGCGTGCGGAAGCGCTTTTAAAAGCAGGTGCTGATGTTATATTAATAGATACATCTCACGGTCATTCAAAAAACGTTATAGATTCTGTAAAAATTTTAAAAAGTAATTTCGATGACATTGAACTGATTGCAGGTAATGTCGGCACTTCGAAAGGTGCCGACGACCTTATTAAATCCGGGGTTGACGGAGTAAAAATCGGAATAGGGCCTGGATCTATATGCACCACTCGTATAGTGGCGGGTATAGGTATTCCTCAGCTTACAGGTATAATGAATTGCAGATCCATATCAAACAAGACAGGTGTACCTTTGATTGCTGATGGTGGTATAAAATTTTCAGGTGATATTACAAAAGCTATTGGAGCGGGTGCACATGTGGTAATGATCGGAGGCCTTTTTGCCGGAACAGAGGAAAGCCCGGGCGAGTCAATATTTTTCCAGGGCCGCAGCTACAAGTTATACAGGGGCATGGGATCTATTGAAGCAATGAAAAAGGGAAGTAAGGACAGATACTACCAGAGTGAAGCAATTGAGAATGACAAGCTGGTTCCTGAAGGCATAGTCGGCCGCGTGCCATACAAGGGCTCAATTTCTGCTAATATTTTTCAGCTCGTTGGAGGTTTGAGGGCTGGTATGGGATATGTGGGTTGTCAGACTATTGAAGAATTGAGAGAAAAAGCCAGGTTTGTTAAGATCAGTGCTGCGGGTTTGCGCGAAAGCCATGTCCATGATGTAATAATTACCAAGGAAGCACCTAACTACAGTTTAGATTGAAATGACTCACATTGTTCCCCCTTTTGTTCATCTTCATGTTCATACACAATACAGCCTCCTGGACGGTGCAATAAGGATTGATGCCCTTTTAAAACGTGCAATTGATTTTGGAATGGATTCAGTGGCCATTACCGATCATGGCACTATGTTCGGAGTTCTTGAATTTTTCTTAAAGGCCGGTAAGGCAGGGATCAAACCGATAATAGGATGCGAATTTTATGTTGCACCGCGCAACCTTACTGATAAAACCGTTTTAGATCATAAAGGGCTTTCCCACCTGGTCATTCTGGCTGAAAATACTGAAGGATACCGTAATTTATGCAAACTGGCTACAATTGCTCAACTCAAAGGTTTTTACCATAAGCCGCGAATTGACAAGAATGTATTAAGAGAGCACAGTAAAGGGCTTATTGCTCTTTCGGCTTGTTTGCACGGTGAAATTCCAGGACTTATTAGTGAGAACAAGCTGGATGAGGCTGATGAGGCCGCGCGTACCTATCTCGACATCTTTGGTGAGGATAACTTTTTCCTTGAAGTTCAAAATAACGGGATCCCCATACAGGAAAAAGTGAACAATGCCCTCCTTGACATGAGTGAAAGGCTCTCAATTCCTCTGGTTGCGACCAATGACTGCCACTATCTTGACAAAGAAGATGCTCGAGCTCATGAGATTCTTCTGTGTATACAGACAGGCAAGACTATTTATGACTCGGATCACTTCAAATTTGGAACCGATCAGCTCTATTTCAAATCAAGAGAAGAGATGCACAATTATTTTAAAAGCTATCCGGGAGCTTTAGAGAATACAGTCAGTATAGCAAAAAGATGTAAGGTTGATTTTGATTTTAAATCTTATCACTTCCCAAAATTTGAAACCCCATCAGGACAGACTGCCGAGGAGTTTTTTGAAAAAAAAGCCAGGGAGGGATATAATCAAAAAATAAAGCATATTAAGAAAAAAAATCCTGAGATTGACGAAAGTCACTATAAAGAACGTATAGAGAGCGAGATTTCAACTATAAATTCCATGGGTTTTGCCGGATACTTTTTGATTGTTGCTGATTTCATCAACTATGCCCAAAAACACAATGTCCCTGTTGGTCCAGGCAGAGGTTCGGCAGCAGGCAGCCTTGTTGCCTATTCTCTTGGAATAACCGGTTTAGATCCAATAGAACATGGTTTAATCTTTGAGCGTTTTCTTAACCCGGGCCGAAAAAGTATGCCTGATATTGATGTTGATTTCTGTATAAACGGCAGGGAAGAAATATTCAGGTATGTGGTTAAAAAATATGGCGGTGGTGACTATGTAGCCCAGATTATTACCTTCGGAAAACTAAAGACCAGAGCCGTGATACGTGATGTGGGACGTGCTCTGGATATCCCTCTGCATGAAGTAGATGCAATAGCCAAAATGGTTCCTGATGTTTTGAATATCAGCCTGGATGATGCTCTGAAACAGGAGCCCAGGATTAGGTCAATTGCAGAAGAAAAACCGGAAATTGACGATTTACTGAAGGTCTGCAGCGTTCTGGAAGGACTTCCCCGTCATGCATCAACTCATGCTGCCGGCGTCGTTGTTTCCGACAAGCCATTTGTGGAGTATTTGCCGCTGTATAAGGGTAAAAAAGGAGAGGTTCTGACACAGTTCGATATGAAATGTGTCGAGAAGATAGGGCTCGTAAAATTCGATTTTCTTGGGCTTCGCAACCTTACCGTTATTGCAAATACATTATCTCTTATCGCCAAACAGGGCGACACCCCTCCCGATCTTGCAAATATAACTTTGGCCGATCCTGATACATACAAACTTCTTGTTTCGGGTGATACCGTTGGAGTTTTTCAGTTGGAGAGTTCCGGCATGAAGGATTTGCTGGTAAGGTTAAAACCCGAATGCTTTGATGATGCTATAGCGCTTGTAGCTCTTTACCGGCCAGGACCCATGGAAAGCGGGATGATTGACGATTATGTGGAAAGAAAACATGGAAAAAAAGATGTAGTATATCTTTTGCCGGAGCTTGAACCTATACTGAAGGAAACTTACGGAGTTATTGTGTATCAGGAACAGGTCATGAGAATTGCGGCATCTGTTGCTGACTATTCCATGTCTGATGCTGATGATTTAAGAAAAGCCATGGGCAAAAAAAAACCTGCAATTATGGCCAGGCAAAGGTTGCGTTTTATAAGGGGGGCCACGGAACGAGGCATTCAATCCCAAAAAGCAAAAACGCTGTTTGATCTAATTGAAAAATTTGGAGGTTACGGGTTTAACAAGTCGCACAGCGCGGCTTATGCACTTATAGCTTATCAGACAGCTTTTCTTAAAGCGCATTTTCCTGTTGAGTTCATGGCTTCGCTGCTTACCAGCGAGATTCACTCAATTGATGGAGTGGTAAAATATATAGCCGAATGCCGGCATCACGGCATACAAGTGCTTCCTCCTGATATAAATGAAAGCGACAAGGAATTTACGGTAATAGGTTCGAAGATCAGGTTCGGACTGGTTGCTGTTAAGAATGTTGGGGAAGGAGCTATTGAAGTTATAATAGATGTTAGAAAAGAGGGAAAATTTTCTTCTCTGTTTGATTTTTGTGAACGAGTGGATCTTAAAAAAGTTAACAAAAGAGTTATTGAAAGCCTTATTAAATGTGGTGCCTTTGATTCTACAGGAGCTAATCGTTCCCGGATGACGGTATCTTTGGAAAATGCCATTGATTATGGCCAAAGGGTTCAGAAGGAGAGAGCAGACCCCCAGATGGGATTATTCAATATGGGAGGAGCCCGGCAAGATATAAATCTTCCTAAAATGCCAAGTATGGATGAATGGGATGAAAGACAGCTTTTAGCTTTTGAAAAGGAAGCCCTTGGTTTCTATATAACCGGCCACCCTTTGACAAGGTTTGAGGAACTGCTGGATAAATTCACCAATGCGAATACAATTTCTTTAAAGAAAAAAAACGATGGCGAAATTGTCAGGATCGGCGGTATTATTATTAATATTAAGACCATAAAGACAAAAAAAGGCGATTTAATGGCCTTTGTTACCTTGGAAGATCAGCATGGAACTATTGAGATCATAATATTTTCTTCAGTTTATGCAGCGGTTCAAAAACTTTTGTTTGAGGATAGCACTGTCATTATACAGGGACGGGTAAAAAAGGATGAAAATTCTGTAAAAATTTTGGCAGATACCGTAGTGCCGGTTGAAAAAGCCGAGGAAACCTGGACTGCAAGTATTCATTTTAATATGAATAAAAATAAAACAGGAAAAGATTTGCTTTTAAGATTAAATGATATTCTTAAAAGATATCCGGGTTCATGCAATGCATATATTCATTTATTTAATCCTGAAGAAACAGATACAGTCATAGCTCTGCCTGATACGATGAAATTAAAGGCCGGTTCGTCATTGACTCGTGCAGTAAATGAGCTTCTTGGTTATAATGCTGTAGAAACGATATGCGACTCTGAATATAAAGAGAAAAAAGAAAACAGAAAAAAAGGAAAATATAGAAATGCCTGACCTGAAGGAAAACATATATGCTGTCTTGCTTGCAGGGGGTTCTGGAACGCGTCTTTGGCCTGTATCCAGAAAGCTCTATCCCAAGCAGCTTGTAAAGTTTATAGGTAAAGATTCTCTTGTTCAGAGCACTATAAAGAGGCTGACCCCTGTGGTTGACACAGAACAAATAAGAATTGTATGCGGAAAGGAACATTTCCATGAGACAGCCAGGCATATGGCTGAGATAGGCGTTCGGTCCGAAGGAAAAATCATTTGTGAACCGTGCGGCAGAAATACAGCGCCCGCTATTCTGCTTGCATTACTCAATATTTTAAAAAGTAAACAGGATTCTGTCCTGTGTGTTTTTCCGGCTGATCATGTAATTAGAGATTTGGAGAGTTTTCATAATAAGTTAAATTCAGCGATACGTCTTGCTGACAAGGGTTATATTGTAAGCTTTGGTATTAAACCCGATTATCCTGAGACAGGATATGGGTATGTTGAAGGTGCCGGCGAGATATTTGATGGGGCATTAGCGATTAAGAGATTTGTTGAGAAGCCGGATGCGGAAACTGCAGAAAAGTATGTTAAGGCTGGAAACTTTTTCTGGAACAGCGGGATGTTTGTTTTCACGGGTTCTGTCATGATTGAAGAATTTCGCAAATACCAGCCGGAACTGCTTAAAATAATGGAAGATATTATTTCAAAAGACCCAATAACGATAGATGAATATAAAAGACTGCCGGACATTTCTATAGATTATGCCATAATGGAAAATACGGATAAAGGAGTTGTTCTGCCATCTGACTTTGGATGGAGCGATATAGGATCATGGAAGTCTCTTTATGATTTTCTTCCAAAAGATGGGGACAATAATGTTATTGATGGAGATGTTATTGCAAAGGATACTACAGGCTGTTTTATAATGGGCCGGGACAGGCTGATTGCTACAAACCATCTAAATAGAATGGTTGTCGTTGAAACGCCGGATTCTGTATTTGTTTCGGATCTTGATAACAGCAGGGATGTAAAATCTATTGTTAATCAGCTAAAGGGAAAGGGAAGAAAAGAATATCAGAAGCATAATAAAGTGCACCATCCCTGGGGCAGCCTGACTGTTCTTGAGCATGAAGATGATATTAAAGTTGAAAGGCTTGTCATATATCCTGATTCAAACCTTCAATTTAAAGTTGAAAAGCCGGCTTTACAACACCTGATTGTGATTAAAGGCCATGTAAAAATCACATTAAACATGGAAACCGAATTTTTAACCAGGGGAGAGTCAAAAATAATTTTCGGCAATGAATCTATTAAAATTGATAACCCCGGGAAAGAGCTGGCTTGTATTATTAGAGTAAAGGTTGAAGGCTAAAGGGAAAATATTATGAAAGTACCATTACTGGATCTTAAGTTGCAGTATCAGACAATTAAAGAAGAAGTCATGAAAGTTACCGAAGAGATTTTTGAGAGCCAGTATTTTATACTTGGTCCACGTGTCGAAGCCCTGGAAAAAGAGATAGCTGAATATTGCTCTTCAAAACATGCGGTTGGCGTCTCTTCAGGAACCGACGCTCTTCTTGTTTCACTTATGGCTGCCGATATCGGGCATGAGGATAAAGTTATCACTTCAACTTATACTTTTTTTGCAACAGCAGGTTCAATAGCCCGCACCGGAGCAACTCCTGTTTTTGCAGATATTGATCCTGAAACTTATAATATCTCATCTAAAAGCATTTCCAAAGTGATGGATGGTATGACAGGAAAAGAAAGAAAAAAGATAAAAGCCATAATCCCCGTCCATCTATATGGTCAATGTTGTGACATGGATTCTATTCTTGAAATAGCAGCACAGTATAATCTTATTGTTATTGAAGATGCAGCACAGGCCATTGGTGCGGAATATAAAGGGAGGCGTGCCGGCTCAATGGGTGATTTCGGCTGTTTTTCTTTTTTTCCTTCAAAAAATCTTGGAGCCTTTGGAGATGGTGGAATTGTTACAACAAATTCAGATGAGTTCTTTGATAAATTGCGCTTGCTGAGAGTTCACGGATCGCATTTAAAATATTATCATAACAAGGTAGGAGGAAATTTCAGGCTGGATGCTTTTCAGGCAGCCATTGTATCCATTAAGCTGAATTATCTTGACGGCTGGACTGAGGCGCGGCAGGCAAATGCGGATAAATATAGAGAACTTTTTATTGACGCAGGGCTGGAAGATATTGTTAATCTTCCGACTGAAAAGGAAAATCGGCATATTTACAATCAGTTTGTAATAAGTTTGAAGGAAAAAAGAGACGAGCTTCGAATATTTTTAACTGATGCAGGCATAGGGACAGAGATTTACTATCCTGTTCCCATGCATCTCCAGGATTGCTTTTCAACTCTGAATTACAGAAAAGGAGATTTTCCTGTAGGTGAATACGCTGCCTCACATACCTTAGCACTTCCTGTATATCCTGAACTTTCATATGAGCAACAGGCATATATAGTTGAAAAGATAAAGGAATTCTATTCGTAAGAAGATATTTCTTTAGAGTTCCCTGAATTCTATGCATTGATTACAGGTAAGCGTTCACGGAACATTGAAATTAGAAATTGGGCATTCATGTTTTTGTACTGTTCTTCCCAATTTCTAATTTAATCTCTCCCTAATTTCTACTTTCCAATTTCAAGTTTCAAGCTGTGAACGGCTACGATTACAGTTTGACAAGTTATAAGCAGGCTGATAAAAATTGAGTAACTACTCAGGTTTAAGGTTTAAGGTTTTTCTCGTTCCCACGCTGGAGCATGGGAACCGGGCAATAGCGTTATTGTTTTATCGGCACAATGTAGGGGCGAATCTTGTATTCGCCCTAATCAGGGCGATCACAAGGATCGCCCCTACGAAAAAACAATATATGCAGATATCGTCAAATAGTTGAGTGGGAAAATGGTTGAGCAGGAAAATATGAGGTTTGTCGATTAGACTAGTGACGGAACTTTCACGTGATGTTATTGTAATAAACGAATTCGGCCTTCATGCGAGGTCCGCTGCCAGGATTGCAGAGATCGCCAGGAAAGCAAATTATAACGTCTGGATAATTAAAGACAAAAAAAAGGCGGATGCTTCAAGTATCCTTGATATCCTGGCTCTTGAGTGTGCAAAAGGGTCTAAAATTACACTTAAGATCGATGATCAATCAGACCTTGATATTTTAAACAATACTGTAAAGCAGTTTGAGACAGGGTTTGGAGAATTAAGCTAAATATGACAGATACTGGTTCCAGAGAGATTATATTAACCGGAATAAATGTTTCTCCGGGCATTAGTATAGGAAAGGCTTATCTATTCGATATAGAAGGCGTAGACGTTGTAAAGAAGTATTTTATCAGCGAAGATGATGTGCAGGATGAGATAAAACGTTTCAAAAG
>QMMZ01000018.1 GCA_003647525.1 Deltaproteobacteria bacterium
AAGGCATATGGCGGGCTTTCTCAGCAGGTACTTTCCCTTGTGGAAACCCAGCAGACCCTTCAAAAAGAAACAGGCAATCTTGTAAAGGCTCTTCGTGTGCCGCACGTCAGGGGGCGTTGGGGAGAAATTACCCTTAAACGTGTTGCTGAGCTTGCCGGCATGCAGAACCGCTGTGATTTTTTTGAGCAGCAGTCAGCTTACGATGATAATGGCATTATGCGGCCAGATATGGTTGTTTATCTCCCTGGCAATCGTCAGATTGTTGTAGATGCCAAGGCTCCTCTTTCAGCATATCTTGAAGCGCTGGAAGCGGAGACGGAAGAAGAACGCGAAATATTGACAGCTACGCATTCAAAACATATTCGATCGCATATGCATAAACTGGCACAAAAGGCATACTGGAAACAGTTTAGTCCAACCCCTGAATTTGTTGTATTATTTATTCCAGGTGAAAATTTCTTTAGCGCAGCTCTTGTTAAAAACCCTCAGCTTATAGAAGAAGGTGTAAATAAAGGAGTTATCCTGGCAACCCCAACTACTTTGATTACTCTTCTAAAGACCGTTTCCTTTGCATGGCGCCAGGAAAATGTTTCTGAAAATGCAAAGGCTATATGCGAACTGGGGCGTGAACTCTATACCAGACTCAATTCAATGGCTAAACATATCGACAAACTCGGCCGCGATATTGAACGATGTACCGGCACATATAACGATGTTATAGGTTCTTTTGAGCGCAGAGTGCTCACATCTGCACGCAGGTTCAAGGATCTTGGCATTTCTCTGCCGGGCGATAATGATATTGTTCGTATTGAGCCCGCTGAAAAGAAAGCACGTAAACTCGACATCGATAATAGCGAATGAAACACTCATTATTCTTTTTATATTTATCCACAATTGCCGCCCTGTTTTGTTTCTTTTTTTTAGCCGGATGTTCTGTTCTTAAAATACATCCGCCTTTAAAAGATGAATTTGCAATGCAAAGAATCCCCTCTTGCAGGTATCCTGAATTTTCAGATGATATGGTCTGCGATGGTTTAGAATATGGAATTTTGCAGAGTATTTCATATCTAAAAAGGTTTCCTTGTTCCAGGCAGTTTAAATTCGGTAAAGACAGCTTTAATGCAGCCCATATGATCAAGTCCATGGAGCATTTTCTGAATTTTATACAGACCAGACCGTCAAAAGATGACCTTAATAAGTTTATTAAATCAAATTATCTTGTTTACAAATCGATTGGCGGCAGGAATGGTCATGTCCTTTTTACAGGTTATTATGAGCCTGTTCTGCAAGGCAGCCTTGAGCAAAGCACTGAATATAGATTCCCGATTTATGCGCGTCCTTGCGATTTAACTACAGTTGATCTTTCATTGTTTATACCGCAATTAAATAATAAAAGAATAATTGGAAGATATGCCGGCCGGACAGTTGTTCCCTACTTTGAACGCGATGAAATAGAATACAGCGCAGCCTTAAAAGGTAAGGCAGAAAAAATTGCCTGGATTAAAAACCAGGTTGATCTTTTTTTTCTTCAAATTCAGGGTTCCGGAAAAATTTATTTTGATAACGGAAAGACAATTAATGTCCATTATGATATAACAAACGGGCGTCCATACCGAAGCATAGGCAAATTGCTTATTGAAGAAGGAAAAATAGAAAAATCAGAAATGTCTATGCAAAAAATTCGTGCTTATTTAAGTGAACATCCGGAAGAGGTCAAAACTATTTTAAACTTTAACCCCAGCTATGTTTTCTTCAAGATAGAGGAAGAAGGCCCTTTGGGTTGTATTGAAGTTAAATTGACGCCTGGCAGGTCGATAGCATTGGACAGAAGAATATTTCCCTTGTCAGCCCTTGCTTTTATAGAAGCAGAAAAACCTTTAATAAATGGCGATGGGAAAATCCATAATTGGATAACTTTCAGCAGATTTGTCCTGAATCATGATACAGGAGGGGCGATACGCGGGCCTGGCCGCGCGGATCTGTTCTGGGGAAACGGTCCATATGCTAAGATAGCTGCGGGTCACATGCAGCACAAGGGAGAATTGTACTTTCTTGTTCTTGATTTTGATAAGAAAAGATGAGATTTTCGTTAAATCTAAAATCGTAAAAGTTCACCACGGAACGACACGGAGTTTCACTGAAAATTAAAAACAATGAGTGAGTATAATACTCAGGTTCACAGTTACAGGGTTCATGGTTAGAGAGCGATAAAAATTGAACAAGGCAACCAACCATGAACCTAACAACCTGAACAGTTACGAGAATTCAGTGTATTTCCGTGTATTTCCGTGTATTTCCGTGAAAATCCGTGGTAAACTATTACCTAAAATCTAAAAAATGTTATAGGTGAATAATATGTTCGGCATAGGCATGCCTGAAGTTCTATTAATTTTGGCAGTAGCGCTTATTGTTATTGGTCCCAAAAAACTTCCTGATCTTGCGAAATCGCTTGGCCGGGCAATTGGTGAATTCAAGAAGGCTACACAAGAATTTAAACAGTCTGTTGAGATAAGCAGTGATATAAAAGATGTTAAAGATACTTTTGAGGATATGAATGAAAGCATAAAAAACGCTGTCGATTTAAAGGCAGATCAAAAAAATAATACAAAAAACAGTTCCGATTCCTCTAACGATGAAAAAAAAGTTGAGGATGAAGCAGTAGAAGGATCTTTAAAAAATGACTGAAGATGAAAAAATGCCTTTTACCGGACACCTTGAGGAGCTAAGAAAGCGTATAGTTATCTGTTTTATTGCTATTGGTATAGGCTTTATCATTTCATATGGATTTAAGGAAAAAATTTTCCATTACCTGACTATACCTTTAATTTCAGCAATGCAGGCAGACGATAACCTTATTTTTACAGGTCTGCCCGAGGCTTTCTTTACATATCTAAAGGTATCTTTACTATCAGGCTTAATGCTGGCCGCTCCTGTATTATTATATCAGTTCTGGCTGTTTGTAGCGCCAGGGCTTTATGACAAGGAAAGAAAACTTCTCATCCCTATAGTTTTGCTTTCCTCTTTTTTCTTTATTGGAGGGGCATTATTTGGATATTTTATTGTATTTCCATTTGGGTTTAAGTTTTTTTTAGGATTTGCTACCGAAACAATAAAGGCGCTCCCATCAATGCGTGAGTACTTAAGCTTTGCTTCAAAGTTGTTGCTCGCTTTTGGACTGGTTTTTGAACTTCCTCTTGTTATTACTTTTCTTGCCAGGCTAGGCATAGTTACAGTTGAATTTTTAAAGAAAAACAGAAAATATGCCCTGCTTTTATTTTTTGTTTTTGCAGCTATTTTAACCCCACCGGATGTTGTAACCCAGATTATGATGGCTTTTCCTCTGATGCTTTTATATGAGATAAGCATTATTGGCGCCAGAATTTTTGGGAAAAAAGATTCACAAAAGGCAGATATTTGAAAGGCCGATTTTTTTAACACACCGATATTCCTGGTGTGATTTATTCGTGACGTCATTCCGGCGAAAGCCTGAATTCAGTATAATTCCAAGAACATAATGAAGCTGTATGCCGGATCGAGTCCGGCATAACGGCAGAACAATGATGTTTAATTAGTTTTGAACATATGTTCTTTATCTTGACATAATAATTTTTTATTGATAAAAACTTAAAAAGTATTATTTATTTGATAATTTTTGATAATGGAAGGAGGTGACAAAAACTATGAGCAAAAGATATTTATTGATTATAGCTATTGCAGGAATTGCTTCTATGTTTCTCGCTGGCGCTATTTATGCTGGAACTACTGTGGCTGATGTTGTCAATATGGAAAACAAGGCTTATACCAAACATAAAAAGAGCATAGTCCAGTTTTCACATAAGAAACATAATGAGGAATACAAGGCAGGCTGTGGTGAATGTCATCATGATGCTGATAACAAACCGCTTAATGATCTGAAAATGGGTGATGATGTTAAAAACTGCATTGAGTGTCACACCAAAGCGGGCAGAGCTCCAAGGGCTAAGAAAGGCGAAGCAAAGCTTTCAAAGAAGGATAAGATGGCGTATCATGCCGAGGCTATACATTTAAACTGCATTGGTTGCCATAAGAAGGCCAATAAGGCAAGCGGCACAAAAGCAGCACCTACATCCTGTGCAAAGTGCCATCCCAAAAAGAAATAATAAAATATCTGCAGATTTTAAAATTCAGGGCAAACATTATTTATAATGTTTGCCCTGTTTTTTTGTAAAATTTCACCACAGAACGACTTAGCAGTTAGCTTTTAGCAATTAGCCTTTAGCTTAAAAAATCAAACAGATAACACATTCAGCTAAGAGCTAACAGCTAATGGCTTTTTTCACAAATCTTCATAAGTGTAATTCTGTGAAAATCCGTGGTAAATTATTAAGTTTTTTTGTAGGAAATCGCATTGCTGACCATAGCTGTTGCCCAGGAGGGAGTTCCTAAGGCATGGATATGAGTGTATGTGGCAAGCACATTTTTATAACACACCCCGTCCTTTTTATTAATAAACCCATTTCCTTTTTTCATGTTAAAAACCAGATCCTCATCATTTCCTTTCCACTCAAGAACATATGAATAGTGAAACTCATGCCCCCTTATTTCGCTTCCCTTCCTGAAATACTTGTTTTCTCTTTCAACTGAAATGATTGTATAGCCGTGCCCTTTTGGTTTTTTGGAAAGACCGAATACAACAGGCAGAACTCCTGCCATTTGATATGATTTGTTGTCAAGAACAAGTTCTTCTCCAAGGTACATCAAACCACCGCATTCTGCGTATATTGGCAGTCCGTCTTCAACAAGTACTTTTAACTCATTTCTGAACTGCTCATTTTCTGAAAGTTCTTTTGCATGGGTTTCAGGAAAGCCGCCGCCAATATAAAGAGCATCTACAGGTGGTATTATATTTGTTTTAAGCGGGCTTATAAATACTGTTTCTGCACCTGCTTCAACAAGTGCATCAATATTTTCAGGATAGTAAAACTGAAAAGCTGAATCTTTAATTATGCCTATCCTGGGAGCTGAACTGCTGTTTTTTTGTTTTTCTGGTTTTTTAATAATTATTTCAGGTCTGGGAATGCTTTCTTCCGGCTCCTTGCGGGATGAACCGTGGGCAATTTCGATCAAAGAGTCGAGGTCTATATAGCTTTTTGCCATGTTAAGGGCAGCATTTATTGAATCATTTGCCCATTCATGTTCAGGCGTTGGGATAAGACCCATGTGTCTTTCAGGGAAATTTTGCTTTTTAAGCTTTGGGACAGCACCCAAAACCGGTATTCCACAGTAGTTTTCAATACTTTTGCGAACAATATTTTCATGCCTTGGTCCGGCAACACGGTTTAATATTATACCTTTTATTGTTACAACAGGATCGAATTTAATGCATCCCAAGACAATTGCCGCCATGGTTCGTGTGCTCTTTGTGCAATCTAAGCACAAAATTACAGGCAAATTGAGAAGTTTTGCAAGCTCAGCAGTGCTGGTACTTCCCTCTGTATCCAGACCATCGTAAAGGCCGCGATTTCCTTCAATGACCGCAATATCGCTTTTTAATGTATGGGTATAAAATGAATTTAGGATTTGTTCTTTACTGACAAAGAAATTGTCAAGATTATAGCATGGCCGGCCAGCCGCCATAGCAAGCCAGCCGGCATCTATATAATCCGGACCTTTTTTAAAAGGAGCAACATTTTTTTTGAGATTTTTCAATGCAGCAATTATACCTATTGACAGTATAGTTTTCCCTGATCCGCCTCGCAGAGCTGCAATAACAATTCCGGGAAAATCTTTACCCTTATGCTGCATTAAATTATAATCTTAGTCTTCGTCTTCGCTGTGAGCCTGTTTGCCAACACCCTTGAGCCCGATTAAAGTCGTGCTTCCGCTGGACCAGTATTCAAGAGTTTCTTCCCCAACCATTTTGTTTACAAGTTTCTTGACCTCTCTGACTTTTTCGTCGGGAAACATTTTATAGAAATCTTTAAGATAAAATTTTGATTTACCTTTTTTTTTCTTAAGATTTTCTACAATAGTATCTTTTGCTGTTTGTTCATCTATTGTTAGAGCCATTATTAAGCCTCATAAAATTTTAATACCGGAGACAAACCTGACGTTTGCCTCCGGTTAATTAATTAATTTAACTGCTAGAACTTGAATTGAGTTGACTGACGCCATGTATAATATGCAGCATCACGGAAATCATCAATGAGATGATGCGTGAATTCAAGCCCACATTTATCAAAGAATCTTTCCCAGCCAATTCTTTCTGCCCAGTCACCCATACGCTCGTACTTATTGGCATCATTTGAATAAGCATCAACCATTCTCTTGATTGTCTCGGTCAAGGTTGGCCAGCGAGGCTGTTCATTAGGAATAAATGCCACAACAACCTTTGAGAACTTCGGCATGGAGATCCTGTTGGAAATCTTACCACCTGCCATGATAACGATTCCGTCGCCTTCTGTGTCTGCAAGAGGCATTGATGGACACATTGTGTAGCAGTTTCCACAGTACATACATCTTTCAGGGTTAACAGAAACAGCTTTTAGCTCTTTTCCTTCAAACTCGACTTTAGCCGGCTTGATTGCTGCGGTAGGACATGCTGCAACAGCCAGAGGAAGCTCGCACATTTTGTCAATATATTCAACATCAATCATTGGCGGTTTGCGGTGATATCCAAGAATTGCGATATCTGAGCAGTGAACAGCGCCGCACATGTTAAGGCAGCAAGCCATGGATACACGAACTTTAGCCGGTAGCTTCATATCTGTAAACTGGTCAAAAAGAACATCCATAGTTGACTTTACTGTGCCCGATGCATCAGTTGCCGGTGTATGGCAGTGAATCCATCCCTGGGTATGAACTATGTTGGTGATGCCGGCGCCGGTACCTCCAATGGGGAACTTTTGACTTCCACCGTTGAATTTTCTGCTGGCAAGATCTTGTTTTAAAGGCTCAACTTTTTCTTTGCTGTCCACCATGAATTCAATGTTGTTTCTGGTGGTGAACCTCAGGTGTCCGTCGCAGTGTTTATCAGCTATATCGCATATTTCACGGACATGCGTTATACTCATGAAACGACAACCACCTACTCTTATTGTATAAACTTCATCACCTGTTTCTGAAACATGCACCAGAATGCCTGGTTCCAATATTTCATGATACAGCCATTTACCCTTATTTGCCGCAATAACCGGAGGGTAAAATTGATCAAACTTTTTTGGACCGATGTCGGTTATTCTGTCTGCCATCGGTTTGTCAGGATTGTAACCTGAAGATATAAATGCCATGGTATTCCTCCCCCCTATCTCTGATGGTATTTTCTAAATTCATTGATATCTCGTGTCCATCCACCCGGAACTTCCTCTTCTTTCCAGAATACATACGGGTTAGAACGCGGCTCTTGAACATGCTGCGCCATTGCTTTAATGCCTGTTACTTCAAGCAGCTTCTGGAAACTCTGACGCCTGATTAATTCGCCGAGACGCTCGCGGTTCTTGCCTTCTTCCATCCACCACTCCCAGATTGGCTCAATTATATTCTCTTTGATCTCAGTATAAGGTTCTTCAATCTTGATAAAAGGAACAAGCATGGTGCCCATCTGTGCACCATCAAGAATCGGGGCTTTGGCGCCGGCGCATAAAGTTGCGCCTTTATCCAGGCCTGGCCTTAAGGCTCTCGGCATTACGTTAATACAGTGCATACATCTGGTGCATTCTTTGGTGTTGATCTCGAGTTTTCCATTTTCATATCTCATGCAGTTTGTTGGACAAATATCAATAACTTCTTTCTGGATATCAAACGGACCCCAGTCGCGACCCGCATGAGCACCTGCGTTTGGAGGAATTTCACCGCCGACATATGCCTTTACCGCTTCCTGATCAATACGGATATCATCACGCCATGTACCGATAAAGGACAAGTCTGAACGCGCAATAGATGCAACACAGCAGTTGGAGCATCCGTCAAATTTGAATTTAAACTTATAGGGAAAAGCAGGACGATGAAGCTCATCCTGATATTCATTGGTCATGTGATGACAGATTGCCTGTGTATCAAAGCAGGCAAATTCACAGCGTGAAGTCCCAAGACAGCAGGAAGGAGTTCGCAGGTTTGAACCGGAACCGCCAAGATCTGTGTCCATCTTGTGGGTTAAGTCATAGAAGACTTCTTCCAACTGGGGTGTTGTTGTGCCTAAAAGAACGATATCACCGGTAGCGCCATGAAAGTTGGTCAAACCGCTTCCGCGCAGTTCCCAGATATCCATAAGATCTCTCAGGAATTTTGTTGTATAGTATTTACCTGAGGGCTGGTTCACGCGCATGGTATGGAAATGAGCAACGCCCGGGAACATCTCCGGCTGATCGCAGTATCTTCCGATAACGCCTCCGCCATAGCCGAATACACCGACTATTCCGCCGTGTTTCCAGTGAGTTCTTCCATGTTTGTATGAAAGCTCAAGTACTCCCAGAAGATCATCACAGACATCCTGGGGTATCTGGTAGTCTATACCATTTTCATTTTTTGCCCTTGATTCAGCCTCTTGCTTTAAATCGGACACAAAGCTTGGCCACGGACCAGATTCAAGCTGGTCAATCATAGGAGTTTCGTGTTTCGCCATAGTCTTACCTCCGTTTTTTGTAATAATTAACTATTCTGACTAATAACTATTAACTTTTTGACTAATAAATACTTTCCCAATACAGAATTGTTAGAGTCACCTCCTCTCAACTATCTTTTCAATTAGAAATAAATTCTATTGATTTTATTGATTTTATTGATTTTATTGATTTTTTAAGGTTATATTATATATAGTTAACCCATTTAAGTCTAAGTATATATAATCAATCTTGTGCTTTGTCAACAAAAAAGGAATATAGGATATACGGAAGGGATTACGAGTCACGCAAGGAAACGATATATTATAAAACTAAAATAGCCTTGCATGGCCATTTGCGAGGCCGGAAGGCTATTTACAAAAATAACTTCTAATAATTTATAGACTTTCAGATAATTAATTTCACAAGGCCAGAAGGAGGAAGGCATATTAGTTATACGTCGACGACTGAAATTATTTATCTGAAAGTCTATAGCTGGTGCCGAAGGCCGGACTTGAACCGGCACGGGTCTCCCCACTACCCCCTCAAGATAGCGTGTCTACCAGGTTCCACCACTTCGGCATTAGTTTTGAGAACTTTTCTCTGCCTGAGCTGGTGCGTCATGCTGGGAGGTCTCCGGCTCTGAGGCTGGTGCTGTTTTTGTTGCTTCTTCTTTCTGCACTGGTTCCTGCGCCGGCAAGTTTTTCTCAGGCTCAGCATGCTGTTCTATTGGGGTTTTTGTGTCAATCATAATAGAATCCCCGGTTTTATTACCGGACATATACGCAAGCCCCAAAGATGTTAGCATAAATATTATAGCTGCCGCTGTTGTCGCTTTGGTTAAAAAAGTTGACGCACCTGTACTTCCGAAAAGAGTCTGACTGGAACCGCCTCCAAAAGCAGCCCCCATATCAGCCCCTTTTCCTGTCTGCAGCAAAACGATCATAATTAAAGCTATACAGACTATGACATGTATTATTATTAATAATAGTGACATATTACCTTTATATATTGTAACCTAAATTGACAATCTTACTGAGAGTTTCAGGATTCAGGCTTGCTCCTCCGACAAGTGCTCCATCAATATCAGGCATTGCCATAAGTTCTGAAATATTGCCGGGGTTTACACTTCCTCCATACAGTATTCTGATGGAACTGGAAAGCCTGTTTCCAAATTCTTTTTCAATTAAAGAACGCAAAAATAAATGAACCTCCTGAGCCTGTTCTTTTGTTGCTGTTTTGCCTGTTCCTATTGCCCATACAGGTTCATATGCTATGACTATTGTCTCAAGGTCATCCAGAGAAAAATCTTCTAACCCCTTTTTTAACTGTTTGTCAAGTACAGAAAATGTATAATCCGATCCCCGTTCTTTTTCAGATTCTCCAACGCATACAATTGGTATTAATCCAACTCCTAATGCAGCCCTGATTTTTTTGTTGACAGTATCGTCGGTCTCGCCAAAATACTGCCGCCGTTCTGAATGACCTATGATTACATATTTACATCCTGCTGATACAAGCATACCGGGTGATATTTCTCCTGTATAGGCACCCTCTTTTTCCCAGAAAAGATTCTGTGCACCAAGCGAAATACAGCTCTCCCTGATAATATCTGATACAGAGGAAAGCGCTGTAAACGGAGGTGCAATCATAACATCTTTCCCAATAGTTCCAGCTAAAAGTTTTACAAGCTGTTCTGATGTCTCAACAGCTTCGGAAATTGTTTTAAACATCTTCCAGTTTCCGGCAATAAAAGGTCGGCGTTTTTGCATTTATTCGACTCCTTATAAATGAACTGCCCCGCATCAAGTTGCGGGGAATTAAACCCTAAAACAGATTAAAGTTGCGATCCAATCATAGCTGCCAGATCCACCATCCTGTTTGAGTATCCTGCTTCATTGTCATACCATGAGAGCAGTTTAACCATGTCATCTACTACCTGAGTTGTTTCAGAATCAACAATGGAAGACAACGTCGATCCGTTGAAATCAGAAGATACAAGCGGAATATCGCAATATCCAAGTATGCCTGAAAGAGCTCCTTCAGAAGCGCTTTTGAGGGCCTGGTTTATATCGGAAACCGTAACTCCTGATTTTTCAACGGTCGCCACAAAATCAACAATAGAAACATTCGGTGTAGGAACTCGAACAGCGAGCCCGTTTAGCTTGCCTTCCAGTTCCGGCAGTACAAGAGATACTGCTTTTGCAGCACCGGTTGTCGTTGGAATCATGGAAAGGGCTGCGGCCCTGGCCCTTCGAAGGTCCTTGTGCGGGAAATCAATAAGGCGCTGATCACCTGTATAAGAATGTATGGTAGTCATTAGCCCGCATTTTATGCCAAAATTCTCAAGAAGCACCTTGGCAACCGGCGCAAGACAATTTGTGGTACACGAAGCATTTGATATTATATGATGTTGCCTGGGGTCATACTGGTTTGAGTTTACACCCATTACAATTGTAATATCAGGTTCTTTGGCAGGAGCGGATATTATAACCTTTCGTGCCCCTGCAGCAAGATGCTTTGAAGCATTTTCGTGATCTCTGAACAGGCCGGTACATTCTGCAACAATATCAACATCAAGCTCTTTCCATCTCAGTTGCTCAGGATCCCTGATTGACGTAAAAGCAACAGGCCTGCCGTCAACCTCAATTGAATCCTCTTTTGCTTTAACTTCTTTACCAAGATTTCCATGAACTGAGTCATAACTTAGAAGATGAGCCATTGTGGCTGAATCAGTGAGGTCATTAATAGCCACAACTTCAATGTCAGGATGATTCATTGCAACCCTGAATATCAGTCTCCCAATCCTTCCAAAACCGTTTATTCCTAATTTAATGCTCATAATATCCTTTATTCTTGTTTAACATATTAATAAAGTTTATCTCCGCTTGTTTCCTTTTAAAATTCCGCTTGCCAGAGATATGCTCTTTTTACCAAAAGCCTCCAGGTTTACTACAAGACTGCTCAACTCTTCATCATCTCGAATATTGACTGCTCTTATCAAAATCGGGAGGTTTACCCCGGATAATACTTCCACATGTCCTTCTTCAAGAAATGAATAGCTTAAATTAGAAGGAGTTCCTCCAAACATATCTGTAAGAATTAATACACCTTTTTTCTGATCGACTTTTTTTATTCCTTCAAAAATTTTTTTTCGGAGAATTTCAGCGTTTTCGTTCAGATCTATTGAAACCGATACCATGGCCTCAGGCCTTTTTCCAAAAATAAATTCTGCCGCATCTATTAATGCATCTCCAAGATCACAGTGTGTAGTTATAACTATACCTATCATAAAACTCCTTCTCAGGTTTTGGTCGAGTGGGAATGTTACAATCTTATATCTCTGTGTGTAATCCCAACCTGTTTACCTTGTTTATCAATATGTTCATATATGGTCTGAGCAATAGAGACGGAGCGATGCCGACCACCTGTGCAACCAACTGCAATCTTTAAATAGGCCTTTCCTTCTTTTTCATATAAAGGTATTAAATAATCAAGTAAATCAAAATACTTCTCAAGAAATATATGAGTTTCTTCATTATTCAAAACAAAATTTTTGACCTCTTCAGCTTCACCATCCAAGTCTTTCAGTTCAGGCACAAAATATGGATTCGCAAGAAAACGAACATCTATAGTAAGGTCAGCGCCATGAGGAGTGCCATATTTAAAACCAAAGGACTGGATATTTATCCTCATTGGTACCAGTTTCCTGCTTTTCTGCGCAATATTGAAGACAATGGACTTCAGCTCGTGAACGTTACAGTGGGAAGTATCGATAATTCTGCCGGCTTTTTCTCTAAG